>JBEBXZ010000194.1:0-4977 GCA_040391335.1 Dokdonella fugitiva
GCGCTCGAAGCGGCGTTGCGTACACACGAGCGGATCCTTCCAGTCTATATCCACGCGCCTGACGAGGAGGCGCCGTGGGCACCCGGCGCAGCGAGCCGCTGGTGGTTGCATCATTCGCTGCTCGCGCTCGATGCGGATCTGCGTGCGCGCGGCAGCAGCCTGCATGTCGCCAATGGCGCCTCGCTCGAAATGCTGCGGGCGCTGATCGCCGCGAGTGATGTGCAAGCGGTGTACTGGAATCGGCTGTACGAGCCGGCGATAGTGGCGCGCGATGCGCAGATCAAGACCGCCCTGCGCAGAGACGGCCTGTTCGTGCAAAGCGAGAAGGCCTACGTGCTGTTCGAGCCCTGGGAAATCGCGACCGGTCAGGACCAACCATATCGCGTGTTCACCCCATACTGGCGCAATGCGCGCGCGAAGCTGCAGGTGCGTCCGCCGTTGCCCGCTCCGGCCGTGGTCGTCTCGCCGACCATCGAAGCTGGCCTCGATGTCAACGCGCTGGGTTTGCTGCCCTCTATCCGTTGGGATGCAGGATTGCGCGATAACCGGGAGCCGGGTGAAGCCGGTGCGCAGCGTGCATTCGCCGACTTCCTCGATGGCACGATCGAGGACTATGCAAGCGATCGCGATCGTCCCGATCGCGCAGGTACCTCGCGCCTGTCGCCGCATCTGCATTTCGGTGAAATCTCGCCGATGCAGATCGCCTGGGAAATTGAGCAAAAGCGCCATGCACCCGGCGCGGCGAAACGCGAAGAGGGTAGCGGGAGTTTTCTGCGCGAGCTCGGCTGGCGCGAGTTCTCGCAGCACTTGCTCTACCATTTCCCGAAGATGCCCGAAAAGAACCTCAACACGCGTTTCGATGCGTTCGAATGGGGTCCCGACGACTGGCACGCGCTACGGTGCTGGCAACAGGGGCGCACCGGCATCCCGATCGTCGATGCCGGGATGCGCGAGTTGTGGCGCACCGGCAGCATGCATAACCGCGTGCGCATGCTGGTCGCATCCTTCCTCACGAAGAACCTGCGTCAGCACTGGTTGCATGGCGCGCGCTGGTTCTGGGACACGCTGGTCGATGCCGATCTGGCCAACAATGCGCAGGGATGGCAGTGGACAGCCGGATGCGGCGTCGATGCCTCGCCGTACTTCCGCATCTTCAATCCGGTGACACAGGGCGAGAAATTCGATCCGCGCGGCGAATACGTGAAACGCTGGGTTCCGGAATTGGCCACGGCTCCGATCGCTCTCGTGCACAAGCCATGGACCGATCCGGCGCTGCTCTCGCGCAGTGGGTATCCGCGCCCGATCGTGGATCTTTCCTCGTCGCGCGAAGCCGCGCTGGCGGCTTACCGTGAGATGCCGTCGGATTGATTTGGCCTGTCAGGCAGCCGCTCCGTCCGCGATCGTTGCGTTTTTGCGGAGCTACCCGGATGCTACGGCGTCAAGCAACAGGAGCCGCATCCCGTCGGGATCCGCGCCTCGACATCATCGAAGGAAGGGGCATGTTCGATTCAGCAGGCGGCACGCGCGATCCGATGTCGAAGGTCGACACGGCGTGGTTGCGCATGGAACGTCCGACCAACCTGATGATGATCACCGGCGTCATGATGTTCGCGCAGCCGCTGGATCCGGTCGCCATCAAGGCCTTGCTCGGAGAGCGATTCCTCGCGTACCGCCGGTTTCGGCAGAAGGCGGTGAATACCGGATCGAGTGCGTACTGGGAGACCGATGCGGATTTCGATCTCGACTGGCACGTGCGGGTTGCCGCATTGCCGGGTGCGGCCGACAAGCTCGCGCTCGAGAATTTCGTCGGCGAGCTTGCCTCGTCGCCACTCGATCATTCCAAGCCGCTCTGGCAGTTCCATGTCATCGAGAACTATCGCGGCGGCAGCGTGCTGATTGCGCGCATCCATCATTGCTATGCGGATGGACTGGCGTTGGTGCAGGTGATGCTGTCCTTGACCGACACCGCGCCGGAACCCGGCAAGCAGGCGGAACTGGCCAAGGCCTGGCTCAAGCGCGATGGGCGCAACGTCTGGCAGCGGATGCTGGAACCGACCCGCAGCGGAATCGGCAAGGCGATCCGCATCGGCAACAAGCTGTGGGAAAAAGTCGGCGAGATGGCGAACGATCCTTCCGTCGCCGCCGATGTCGCACGCGAAGGCGGGGAGATCACGCGGGAGCTGGCCATCGCCATCGGCTTGTCCGATGACCCGCCGACCTTGCTCAAGGGTCCGCTCGGCGTGATCAAGCGCGTGGCATGGGCCGATCCGCTGCCGCTCGAAGAAGTGAAGACGCTCGGGCGTGCGCTCGATTGCACGGTGAACGATGTATTGCTCGCTTGCGCGAGCGGCGCCCTGCGCGGTTATCTGCTCGATCAGGGCGAGGAAGTCGATGGCCTGACGATCCGTGCGACCGTGCCGGTCAACCTGCGTCCGCTCGAACACGCGAAGAAACTGGGCAACCACTTCGGCCTCGTCTTCCTCGAGCTTCCGATCGGCGAGGCGAATCCCTTGCGCCGCCTCGAGCGCGTCGCGGCCAGCATGCGCGAACTCAAGCGCTCGCGGCAGGCATTCGTGACGCTCGGTCTGCTGGCGATGCTAGGCATGGGCCCACAGGCCTTGCAGGCACCTGCACTCGAGTTGTTCAGCCGCAAGGCAACGGCGGTCGCGACCAACGTGCCAGGCCCACAGCAACCGCTGTACCTGACCGGTGCGCAGGTCACCGAACTGATGTTCTGGGTGCCGCAATCGGGATCGATCGGCGTGGGCCTCTCGATCCTGAGCTACAACGGCAATGTACACTTTGGGCTGATCGGTGATGCCAAGCGCGTACGCGATCCGGATGCGGTGACGCGCCGCTTCGCCGCCGAGTTCGAGAAGCTGCTGCTGATCGCGCTGATGGAGGACTGGGAGGAAGGGATCAGTGCCGCCGATGCGGCTGCGACGCTCGATCGCCAACTGCCTTCGATCTGATCGGCTGATGAACGTGCTCTCCGCCTGATACGAATGACCGTTCCTCGTTCAGGCGCCTGCCTGCACAGTCGGGACTCCCCTGATCATGGAGTGCGGACATGAAGAAAGGCATCGTGCTGTGGCTGTTGGGCGTTCCCGTCTTCGGCATCATCCTGCTCAAGTTGTTCGGTTTCATCTGAACCCGACGCGCAGGCATCGATCCAACAAGAAGCCCGGCATTGCCGGGCTTCTTGTTTCGAGGTTCCTCGACTCAGGGTGTGGTGCCGTCGAACGTGTCCTGGAAGATGCGATCCGAAACATCAACGTCTGCGGAAGCTCCTGCGAGTTCCGCCAGCATCGCGGCATTCACCTTGAGGATCGCGCCGCCCATCGCCTGCGCGTTCGGACCCATGTTTTGCGGGGTGTCTTGACTGTTGTGATATTTCGGGTAGATGTCCCAGTCGTTGTCGATCACCAGCAAGGTTTGCTTGCCGGCGTCGAGATAGGGCATGTGATCCGAGCCGAACGGATTCGTGCTGAGCGTCACGCCGAGCGTCGGCACGTAGGTCGCCGCAGCGGCAGCGAAACGATTGAGATAGGGGAGCCATGTCGAACTGCTTTCATACAGCACATCGAGCTGAGCATCTGCGCTGTAGCCGATCATGTCCATGATGATGACCGACTTCACTTTGGCCAGATTGTTCGTGGCCTGGAGGGAGGTGACGTGTGCTTCGCTGCCGTAGAGGCCCTGCTCCTCGCCCGCATAGCACATGAAGAGGATGCTGCGTTCGGGATGGAACGGCAGCACGGCGCGCGCGAGCTCGATCACTCCGGCGCAACCCGAAGCATTGTCCTCGGCGCCGGGCGCGTTCGTCGTCGATGTCGGCGAGCCGTTGCGGGAGTCATAGTGCGCGCCGACGACGATCCATTCGTCGGGCAATACCGTTCCGGTCCATTTGCCGATGACGTTGTTCACCGTGATCTGACCACTCCCGCTGCCCGGCATGGTGAAGGCCGGGGCGCTCACGTCGAGGCCGAGTTCCGCGAAGCGTCCTTCGATCCATAGCCTCGATTGTGCGAGGCCAGGGCCATAGCTTGAGCGGCTCCATGTCGTCAGCGTGGTCAGATCGGCAAACCAGCGCGGAGCATTGATCGAGTTTACGATCGGCAAGATCAGTGGATCGGGTACAGCGCGGGCGGCGTCCGGGCGATAGCGCGAGGCGAGCACGCTGTTCGCCTCGACGTTGCGCCATTCGCTCTCGTGCGCATCCGTCAGCACGGAACTGACGGGCGGAGTTTCACCGACGGCGAACTCGCGCAGTTCCCAGCGTCCGCCCTGGGCGATCATGTGCCCCAGCGTGGTGGTCGCATGCGTGCAGCCAAGCGCGCGCAGGCGCAGGCGGTCGCGATCCAGCGTTTCGATCTCGCCGCGAACCTGTGATTTCGGAACAAGTGAACGCAATTCGTCGTTCTCGCCGACCAGCAGCATCTGGTCGCCGAGTTCGATCCACCAGCGCACGCGTGTGTCGTGCTTCCAGGAATCGAGCGTGGCGGCATCGATCGTGCGGATATCGGCCACCACGGCACTTTCGGCGGGAATCGGTGGAGGACTGGGGGGAGTCGTGCTGATAGGCATGGATGACCTGCAAAAGATGGTGGGGAACAGGCCATCCTTGCCGGATCAAACGTGCTCGCCTTGCGTCTTCCATCAACGTGAAGCAGCGCAGGAACCCGGGAACGACAGATTCTGCGCGAGTAGGTGGTGCATTGGGGCGAACAATGTCACAACAAAAAAGGCCCGGCGTTGACCGGGCCCTTGTTTGGTGGAGCGAAGGAGGATCGAACTCCTGACCTCGTCGATGCGAACGACGCGCTCTCCCAGCTGAGCTATGGCCCCACGGATGCTGCTGCGTGGCGTAACCGGCCTCGGCCGTACCGCGCGATGGGCCTAGTCTAGCGCCGACCGGCCGCACCTGCCAAGTGGGGGCTGGGTCCCGCGGGTCGGGCAGGCTCAGCAGCCGGTACG
>JBEBXZ010000195.1:0-4975 GCA_040391335.1 Dokdonella fugitiva
GACGCGCTGCGCTCGAAGGACCTGATCACCGACCTCTACAATCGCCAGTACCTGCTTACCGAGCTGGACCGCGCGGCCGCAGCCGCGGCAAGCGGCAAGAACGATCAGGCGCTGATCCTGCTCGAACTCGACAACGACAAGACCGTGCTGGACGGCATCGGCTTGGGCCATACCGACCTGCTGCTCGGCGACATGGCCAACCTGCTGCGCCGCCACATCAAGGAAGCGGATACCCCGGGTCGCCTGGGCGAGCATGCCTTTGGCGTGCTGATCCGCGAGCGCAGCCATGACGAAGTGCGCCAGCTCGCCGAAACCCTGCGCAAGGCGTTCGAGGAGCGCATCTTCGAAGTCGGCAAGCAATCGATCAATCTCACGATCAGCGTCGCCGGCAGCCTGATCGCCGAGAAGAGCGCAAGCGGCAACGTGGTGCTCGACCAGGCCTCGCTCACGCTGCGCGCGATCCAGGCCGAGGGCGGCAATCGTGCCCGCGTCTTCGATCCCGCCGCACAGGACAAGGCTGACGCGGAGAAGAACAGGCACTGGCTCAAGCTGATCAACGACGCCCTCAACAATGACGGTTTCCTGCTCTACTACCAGCCGATCATCAGCCTGCAGGGTGCGGAAGGCGAGTTCTACGAAATCCTGCTGCGCATGAAGGGGCCGAAAGGCGAGATCCTGCCGGGGTACTTCCTGCCGATCGCCGAGCAGAGCGGCTTGCTGCCGCAGATCGACCGCTGGGTCATCGCCAATGCGATCCGCGCGCTTTCAGAACGCGAACAGGCCGGGCGCAAGACGACGTTCTTCATCAAGCTCGCGCCGCAATCCCTGGATGACCAGGGCCTGCTGCCGTGGGTCGCGCTGCAACTGAAGAATTCGCGCCAGCGCGGCGATGCGCTGGTCTTCGAGATGCCCGAAAGCAAGGTGGTGACCAGCCTCAAGCCGGCCCGCGCCTTCGTCAAGGGCCTCGAACAACTGCATTGCGGCTTCGCGCTGGAACAATTCGGTTCCGGCCTGAACTCGTTCCAGTTGCTCAAGCACATCCCGGCGCACTACCTGAAGGTCGATCGCAGCTTCATGGCCGAACTGCCGAAGAACAAGGAAAACCAGGAGCGCATCAAGGAGATCTGCGAGCAGGCGCGCAGCGCCGGCAAGCTGACGATCGCCGAGTTCGTCGAAGATGCGAACAGCATGTCGATCCTGTTCTCATGCGGCATGAATTTCGTGCAGGGCAACTTCCTGCAGGAACCCGAGCAGATCATGTCCTACGACTTCGGAAATGCCTGACGGATACCGCGCGCCCCGCAAGGAAACACCGCCGAAAAAGCCCCGCATCAAGCGGGGCTTTTTTCTTGGCATGACAGAGTTCTGTCAGGCAGCGCTGCGCAAGGCTGCGATACGCTCTTCCAGCGGCGGATGGCTGGAGAACAGCTTGCGCATGCCGCCACCGGAAATACCGAACGCCTGGATCGCCTGCGGCAGGGTGTTCTCGCCGTGATCCTTCGAAAGCCGGGCGAGTGCCCCGATCATCTTGTCGCGGCCCGCCAGGCGGGCTCCGCCGGCATCGGCACGGAACTCGCGCCAGCGCGAGAACGCCATGACGATCATCGAGGCGAAGATGCCGAGCACGAACTGCAATACGAGCACGATGATGAAATAGGCCGGGCCGACGCCATCGCGATTGCCGCTGATCGCGCGATCGACCACCGTGCCGATGACGCGCGCCAGGAAAATCACGAAGGTGTTCACGACACCCTGCAACAGGGTCATCGTCACCATGTCGCCGTTGGCCACATGGCTGACTTCATGCGCGAGCACCGCTTCGACTTCGTCGCGACTCATCTGCTGCAACAGTCCCGTGCTCACCGCGACCAGCGCATTGTTGCGGGTTGCTCCGGTCGCAAACGCATTCATCTCGGGCGCGTCGTAGATCGCCACCTCCGGCATGCCGATCCCTGCCCCCTCGGCCTGCTTGCGCACTGTCGCGACCAGCCAGGCTTCCATCGGGTTGGACGGTTCCTTGATGACATGCGCCTTGGTCTGCCACTTCGCGACCCATTTCGACATCAACAGCGAAATGAATGAACCGCCGAATCCGACCACGGCCGATATGACCAGGATGCCTGACAGGTTGATGCCACCGTTCCGATACGTATAGGTATCGATGCCGAAGAGTTTGACGATGATCGTCAGCAAGGCCATGACGGCCAGGTTGGTCAGGATGAACAGAAAGATGCGACGCATGGATTCCTCGCGGCAAAGGCTGGGTGAGACACGATAGCGCTGTTGCAATGATTGGGTAAACTTCCGTCGTTTCAAGCGGATGCGCCGGGCGCCAGCGTTGGACCCGCAGCACGCGCGCAAGTTCGGCCTACCTCGCCCCGACGCATCGATGACCTATCGCGGACGTTTTGCCCCCTCGCCCACCGGACGCCTGCATTTCGGCTCGCTGGTCGCCGCGCTCGGCAGTTGGTTGCGCGCGAGATCCGAAGGCGGCGCATGGCTGGTCCGTATCGAGGACGTGGACCATGTGCGCGAAGTCGCAGGCGCGCGCGAGGACATCCTCGCCACGCTCGACGCGTTCGGCCTGGTCCCGGATGAACCGGTCATCCGCCAGAGCGGGCGTGACGCATTGTATGAGGAAGCACTCGCGCAACTGGTCAGCCAGGATCTCGCCTATGCCTGCTGGTGCAGTCGCAGCGACCTGATGCCTTTTGCCGGCATGCACCCGCGTCATTGCGTTGCCGCTCCCATTCCGGAGCGAACACCTGCCTGGCGCGTGCGCGTGCCGGACGAAACGGTTTGTCTTGACGATCAGGTCCGTGGCCGGTTCTGCCAATCGATGCGGGACGAGATCGGCGATTTCGTGGTGCGCCGCGTCGATGGCGCCTATTCCTATCAACTGGCCGTGGTCGTCGATGACAGCGCACAGCGCATCAGTGAAGTCGTGCGCGGCGCCGACCTGCTCGATTCCACGCCGCGCCAGATGCTCCTGCAGCGCATGCTCAAACTCCCGACGCCTGCTTACCTGCACCTGCCACTTGCACTGGATGCGCAGGGACGCAAGCTCAGCAAGCACGAGCAGGCGCGCACGGTCGATGCCGGCGATCCGATTCCCGCATTGCGCCTCGCCGCCGCATTCCTTGGACAACCCGTGCCGCCGGCAACCAGCATCGACCGCTTTCTTCGCACGGCGATCGATGACTTTGACATCTCGCGCATTCCGCGAAGCACCTGTGGCGATGCGGCATTGCGGAAGGACTAATAGCGGCCGAGCAGGCACAATCCGCCGCGCGTCCCCGCGACGCTCGCACGTTCACGACAATTGGAAGGAATACACCATGACGGCACGCATCGTCCTCGTCACCGGCGGCATCGGCGGCATCGGCACCGCAATCTGCAGGTATCTGGCGCAGGCAGGGAACAAGGTTGCCACCAACTACCGTGACGAAACCAAGGCCAAGGCATGGCAGGCCGCACAAAAAGCCGAGGGCTTCGATTTTTTCCTCGCCAAGGGCGATGTCTCCGATACGGCGTCCGCCGAGGCCATGATTCGCGAGGTCGAGGCGGGTCTCGGCCCGATCGAGATCCTCGTCAACAACGCCGGCATCACGCGGGACACCACTTTCCACAAGATGACGGCGCTGCAGTGGCAAGAGGTGATCAATACCAACCTCAATTCCTGTTTCAACGTGACGCGCCCGGTCATTGACGGCATGCGCGAACGCAAATGGGGTCGCATCATCCAGATCAGCTCGATCAACGGCCAGAAGGGCCAGTATGGCCAGGCCAACTACGCGGCTTCAAAAGCGGGCATGCACGGCTTCACGATCTCCCTTGCCCAGGAAAACGCGAAATTCGGCATCACGGTGAACACGGTTTCCCCAGGCTACGTGCTGACTGAAATGGTCAAGGCCGTACCCGAGGACGTGCGCGCCAAGATCGCCGCGCAGATTCCGGTGGGCCGTCTCGGCGAGCCGGAGGAAATCGCCTATGCGGTCGGGTTCCTCGCAGCAGAACAGGCATCGTGGATCACGGGTGCCAACCTGTCGATCAACGGCGGCCACTACATGGGTTGGTAACGCTGACGCAGCAAGCGACTGAAACGTACTGCATGCCGGCACTGGAGCCCTTCCGTCGGCATGCAGTACGACCCGCTTATGTGCTGCGCAGCACATAACTGGTGCAATGCCGCACGATCTGGTAGCGTTGCCCAATGGCCCAATCCCGAATCATCAAGAAGTATCCGAACCGTCGTCTCTACGACACCGAGATCTCGAGTTACATCACTCTAGAAGAGGTTCGCCAGTTGGTCGTGGATGGCGAACTGTTCGAAGTTCGAGATGCGAAGTCCGGTGATGACCTGACCCGCTCCGTCCTGCTGCATATCATTTCCGAGCACGAAGAACACGGGCAACCGATGTTCACGACCCTGTTGCTGTCGCAGGTCATCCGCTTCTACGGAGATTCCCTGCAAGGCTTCATGGGCAGCTATCTGGAGAAAAGCCTGCAGGTTTTCCTCGACCAGCAGCAGCAGTTCCGCAGCCAGCTCAACAACATCATGGGCCGCACGCCCTGGTCCATGCTCAACGACATGACCGAGCGCAACATGGATGCATGGAAATCCATGCAGCAGGGGTTTCTCACCGACGCCGCCAGCAAGGTTCGCGAGACCGCGGAATCGCTGAAGACGAAGAAAGACAAATCCTGATCCCCGCGCCTTGGATGGTCCCTGAAAGAGCCGATGAGGAGTCATCGGCTTTTTTGTTTTCGGTCCTCAGGAACGAAGATTCCCGAAGGTTCAGTCAAGGTCTGCTGCGCTGCAGCCGTGTTTCCTGTCCACCTTGTCTTGACCGCGATCCGTATCCGATCCGCCTAGGCCGACGCCAGTTTCGTCAGCATGCGCTGGTAGTCGCGACGATACTTTTTCGCGAGGCCCGTCTTCTGGCTGTCGGAAAGAATCTTTCCTGAAACCTGG
>JBEBXZ010000196.1:0-4970 GCA_040391335.1 Dokdonella fugitiva
GGAGGAGACACTTTCACCTTTCGGTGATGGCTACGCTGATCGGAGGCTTTCGCCCCACAGTCCCCGGTTGTCCATAGGTCAGAATCGCTACTCCAGTTTCTCGATATGCGCAAGCGTGACATCGACCGTCATCTCGCCACCGAAGAGCCAGGTGCGCACGCGCGCAGTGCGCGCTCCCACATAGCCAGCCAAAACCCCCTCCAAGTCGGCATGCATGCCAACACTAATCTGCACCCGCGATCCAATCTTGAGACCGGTCGGCGCGTTGCGCTCGTCGAATGCGCCTTTCTGCGCCAAGTCCATGAAACCATTCATTTCCCTGTCACCGATCGGATATGGTCTCTCGCCTTCGCCGACGATGGCGGCAACGTCCTTAACGCGCATCAGACCGGCAAACGCCTCGCGCGACGGAACGATGTTGACGAACACCAAACCGCACAGCACCGGCTTGTGGATAAGCTTTCGCGATTGCGCGTTAAGGCGTCGACGCAAGGGCACCTGCTTGACCGGCACCACCGCGTCAACGTGCGAATCGGTCAGCACCTTGCAAAGTTCTATCTCGGATCGCCTCCCCACCCTGAGCGCAAACCACTGCCGCCTACCCTCGACAGACATGGAAGCCGCAGCCAGCAACTCAGCATCGAGGCGGCGCTGCTCCATCACCTTGTCCGAGGTCGCATAGCAACGGGTCAGGTCGATGCTCTCCGCCTCATTCAGCCGCTTCACGTCAATCGCCATCATTCCGCCGCCTCAGCTTTTTGCCCGTTGATTGCCGCCTCGAATTCGCTCAAACGCTCTGGTCCACCGGCAGGGAACCATGCCCATTCATGTCCGCCCGGGTCGGGCAGCCACGGCCATCCACGCAGGGCGTGCTCCTGCTCCCATGCCAACCACAGATCGGAGCCAACTCTCACCTGCTCGAAGCCTGCCGACGCGGGCTCCAACCACAGTTCACTGGCATTCACGGTCCAGCCGCGGCGGTTGTCGGCAGCGCGATGCATGTCGTTGACCCTTGGCCAGCCATGCGCCGCGATACGCTCTCTGCGAACCTTTTCAGCAGTCTCACCACCCTCGGACAGAAGCCTTTCGATGAATGCCGAAGGCTTCGGAAGCGGCGCATGCGGCTTGAACAGTTCCATAAACCGGACGGCATTCCAGAGCTTGCCGAATGGCGCTGCCACCCTGCGCAGATCGGCCTCAACAGCTGCTTTCAGCACGGTTTCTGGCAGATCGAGGAACTTCCGTTCTTTGAAATACACCCCGAGCGACAGCGCTTTCTTGCCGCAATGCGACAGGTAGACCGCTCCGCGCTCCTCGGCCAGAACACGCTCATCGCGGTCGAGTGCCGCGAACTGCGCAACCGTCCACGCCGTCGACGAACGCGCCCATCCCGGCCACCGAAGCTGCTCGGCCAGCCGCTTCACCCGCCGCTCAAGCGCCCTCAGGCTGTCGTCGGTGTGATCTTCTTCCCCCTCGCTGTCGCGCGCGTCTCTCTCCTCTCGTTTAACAGGGGTCGTTAACATTGGTGCCCGCTCATGGGTGGGCACCCTGTGCCCGTCTATGGATGGGCACCCCTGCCCACCAGTGGGCACCCCCTGCACTGTGTTTTCGGAGGCGTTTGCGGCTGGAGGATCGATGACGACGCGGTAGTCATGAGCAGCATCCGCGCCAGATGTGCGGGTGTTTGTCCGATACTCGACATATCCGGCATCTGCGAGCCGCCCCAACGAGCGCTGCACGGTGGCGCGTCCGCAATTGAGCTCGCGAGCCATCTTGACCTGAGAGCGGCAACACCAGCCCAGATCGTCCGTATGACGCCCAAGCAGGCACAACACCTGCAAATCACGCGGCTCAAGGCGCGCATCCGTCACCGCCATGGCCGGAATGATCGAAAATCTTTGCCGGACAACACTCATTTCGAAATTCCCTTCACCGCCCTGCCCTCCGCCATGCGCCGTATTCGCCGCGCAACTGCCGCCAGGCGGCACCGGCGCGGTCGCTGTCATTGAGTTCGCGGCGCGAGCGCACGCCGAGCAGGCCGCGCACCCGCTGGGCTACGCGGTCATCTGTCAGCGGGCGCTCAAGCCCGTGTTTTTCTTCGAGGAAGACCCGGAAAGCAGGCTCTGCGCATTTCATGGCGCACTCGGCTGCGTAGTCTTTCGGGTCGCGCTGGCGCTGCTGTGGCGGCGCGGCGGACCCCGCCTCACCTGCCCTGCG
This sequence comes from Dokdonella fugitiva, assembly GCA_040391335.1. GTDB lineage: Bacteria > Pseudomonadota > Gammaproteobacteria > Xanthomonadales > Rhodanobacteraceae > Dokdonella > Dokdonella fugitiva_A. Next base: position 2,218 of record JBEBXZ010000196.1, read on the forward strand.
ATGCTTCGCAATGGCACGGTCGATCAGCGAAAGCAGGAAACTCAGCGTCTCCGGCAGATCGACGACAAGGTCTATCTCGTCGTCTGTCGCCCGCCCATCGAAGCGCAGAACCGGCGACAGCTCTCCCATGGGATCGCGCGCCTGCACGAAACAGCCATGCACGTCATGGGCGCGCATCCACATGCCGGGAGAGATCGCGGCGAGGCGGCGGCGAATCATGGCGAGCCGCGCGGATTCGGAAACCACCGTCATTCCGCCGCCTCCCGTCGGGCAGCCAGATGCCCGCAGTTCGCCGCAACCAGAGCCGCCGCCACCGGCGGGCAAACGCTGTTGCCGCAGCACGATCCCTGCACGGTGGCCGACAGAGGTGATCCGTCAGGCCGCCGGTCGATGATATAGCTGTCCGGAAATCCCTGCGCCCGGAAGCGCTCGCGCGGCGTCAGCATGCGCATGCCGATGTCGGCAATGGCATAGGTCTGCCCCTCGATATCGACCGTCACCAGTCCGAAGCGGTCTTTGGTGGTGTCGGTTCGCAGCGGACTGTCAGCCTCCTGCCCAATCCCGGTGCCGTAGTAGGTCGCAAGGAAAGGTGCGATAAGCGCCGATTTATTGACCGTGGCGGTATCGGTATGCGTCGGCTCGTCGAGCGCATGACCGACTGACGTGCCGAACTGGCGCATCATGTGAGCCGCCACCACTGCCTGTTGTGCGCCTGCCTGTGTCAGTGTCGCCAAAGGCTCGCCTGCCGGGCGGCCGGGATTGACCCCGCCGATACGCCGGCTGTCATTATTGTGCTGGGCCATAAAAGCGGCGACGACGCCGAACTTCGGCGCCCCGGCCATCACGGTGCCGATTGGCTCACCTGGCAAACTGCCCACGCCGTTCTGGGTAAAACTGGACAGATGGGCAGCGACAACAGCATGCTTTGCCGCCCCGCCAACCTGCGTGCCGATTGGTCGCCCGATATCTAGCGCGCGCGGCGCTTGCCCTTTGCGCTCACCGTATCCGGTCTGCACCAACGTCATTGCCGCGACAGCGTGATTGCCGGAAATCGTACCCGTGCCGGTGGGCTCTTCGATCGGCTTGATGCCTGAGCCCCATCGCTTCACGCCGCCGGGAGAAACCTCACCATGCGCCGTCTCGACCAGATGCGCGGCAACCACGCATCCATCCGCCTTTGCCGTCATGGTGCCCGCCGGCTCGTCACCGCCGCGCGGCGCGCTCTGCCCCGCTCGGCCGCCGCACCCGACGAACGACGGTACGATGATGGCGTTCTGATCTTTCGGGCTGGCCGCCAATGTGTGTAAGGGATCGGACCCGGAGCGGTTCGCCCCGCCTTGCTGCGCGTAGGTTACGACGAACGGTTCTTTTGCCTCCAGCACGTACCGCACCACGCCCCGCGCGATCCTGCGCATGGTGGCGTCAGCCAGAGGCCGCACGGCGCGAACACCGAATCTCTCCATGATCTCGGCCGAGGAGTCGAATATCGACGGACAGAGCAACGACCAGTCGATGATCTCCGCCGCAGTGCGATACGGCTTCAGCTTTCCGGCTGCGATCAGTCTGGCGTCGTCTGCCTTCTTCGGGTCGCCATGCGTTCGCTTCGGCCACACGATCGGCAGGCCATCGCGCCGCGCGATCATGAAAAAGCGCTTGCGGATCGTCGGCGCGCCATAGTCGCAGGCGCGCAACTCACGCCACTGCACCTTGTATCCGGCCTTTTTCAGCCGCCGCGTCCAGTCCTCGAAGGTCTGGCCGCGCAACTCGACGATCGGCTTGCCGTCTTCGTAAAGCGGCCCCCATGTGATGAACTCCTCGACGTTTTCGAGAATGATGACATCGGGCTTCGCCTCTTCGGCCCAGCGGACCACCACCCAGGCAAGGTCGCGGATATTGCGGTCGAGCGGCTTGCCGCCCTTGGCCTTCGAGAAATGCTTGCAGTCCGGCGATGCCCAGAACAGGCCGACCGGGCGACCACGCGTCACTTCCAGCGGCGCGACATCCCAGATATTCGAATCGAGATGCACGGTGTCCGGATGGTTGACCTCGTGCATGGCGAGCGCATCGACGGAATGGTTGATGGCGTAATCGGGCGAGCGCCCCAGCGCCATTTCGATACCGGTCGAAGCGCCGCCGCCACCGGCGAATGAATCGATGATCAGCTTCTGCATCATTCCCCCTTCGGCATACGGCCGTGCTTGCGCATGGTCTGGCCAAGCGCCATGGCGGCCTTCACCAGCGCGCGGTGTGCGCTCCCCTCGGCTGCGCCAGAGAACCGCGCCTGCGCCAGCCTGTCGGCGGCGCGCGCAACCTCGCGGCACGCAGTGTCGATCTCCACGTCCACAGCATCGGCCTGCGCCTTGTGTTCGGCGGCGACGTGCCTGCGCACCTCGTCGAGCAACAGATCGCGGATTGCCGGCAGGACAGCCTTTGCGATGGGGGCCGGGTCGAACGAATGAACCGTCATCGCCCGCCTCCTCCAGGCTCTCCACGCGCAAATGCAGCGAAGGCCGCCCGGAACTGCTCGAAATCGTCGGCAAGGTGCGCAGGCAGAAGTCCATCGGCCGTGCGCGTGGCGCGCATCGCCGTCACCCGGCGCAACACGAACTCGGCGCCGCCGTGGAACCGGGCCTTTTCGCAGGCTTCCGCCAGCGTGCGGGCGTATTTCAGCAGCAGCGCATCCGGCATGGCGAGCAGAACGCGCGCCCGGGCAGCGTCGCCATCGGCGTCATGAAGCTGGCGGATGATGGGGA
>JBEBXZ010000197.1:0-4966 GCA_040391335.1 Dokdonella fugitiva
GATGTGGAGCACGTTATCGGCGATCAACCGCAGTGATACGCACGCCGTGTCATCACGCGCGCACGCCGTGCTTGAACATCTGACCGGGCACGGTGCATCGTTCTTCGACGAACTGATGTGCGGTGCACATCTACTCAAGGTCGAGCTTGAGGAAGCGCTCAGTGAGCTGGTCGCGCGCGGACTGATCAATGCCGACAGTTTCGCCGGATTGCGCGCGCTGCTGTTGCCAGCCGCCAAGCGCGTATCGAACCATGCGCGACGGACACGACGCGCAAGCATGCTCGGCATCGAGGACGCGGGACGTTGGGCACTGATTGCCGCGCCCCACGCCAACGAACCGGATGCGTCAGGGACCCCGGTTGTCCGCCAACGGCTGACGGACCCGGAGACAGTCGAACATGTCGCGCGCTGCCTGCTGCGCCGCTATGGCGTGATCTGCTGGCGATTGCTTGCGCGCGAGGCGGACTGGTTGCCGCCATGGCGCGAGTTGCTGCAGGTCTATCGCCAACTCGAAGCGCGTGGCGAGATTCGCGGCGGTCGTTTCATCCACGGACTTTCCGGCGAACAGTTCGCCTTGCCTGAAGCGATTGCACCATTGCGCAAGGCGCGCTCACGCGCGCGCAGCGGTGAATGCGTGGTCGTTGCGGCGACCGATCCGCTGAATCTCGCCGGCATCATCACGCCAGGCGCGCGGATTCCCGGCTCACGCGTCCTGTTCGTCGATGGCGTGGCGGTTGCCGCACTGAGCGGTGGCAAGATCGTGCAGCTGACGAGTGATCCGGAAGACGTCGGCGAGGCGCCTATCCCGCTGGCATGGCAACTCGCTCTGAGCCGCGGCAGCAACGCATCGATCATCGAGCATGATTTCGCCCAGCGCGCGGCCGGAACCTAGGTTCGCGCGCACCAGTCGGATGTGACAACGAACGCCACTCAGGCTTCGCCGGTCAACACCACATCGGCACCACGCGCAGCGAACAAGCCGACGGTGACGACACCGACGATCTGGTTGATCTCACGCTCGAGACCCACCGGATCGGTGATGCGCAGGTGGTGTACATCGAGAATCCAGTTGCCGTTGTCGGTCACCACGCCATCGCGCCAGACCGGCTGCCCGCCCAGTTTCACGATGGCGCGCGCGACATGGCTGCGTGCCATCGGGATCACTTCGACCGGCAACGGAAAGCGGCCGAGAACATCGACCTTCTTGCTCGGGTCGATGATGCAGACGAACCGGCGTGATGCGGCGGCGATGATCTTTTCGCGGGTCAGTGCGGCACCGCCACCCTTGATCAGGCAGCCTCGCGGATCGCATTCGTCGGCGCCATCGACATACAGCATGAGTTCGCCGGTTGCGTTGAGATCGAACACCGGAATGCCACGCTCCTTGAGCAGACGCGTGGACTGTTCGGAACTCGACACCGTGCCTTCGATATCGGCCTTGCGTTCGGCCAGGGCATCGATGAACTGCCCGACCGTCGACCCGGTGCCGACGCCGACACCCATGCCTTGTTCGAATTTTTCCTTTCCCGCGGGCGCGGCACGGCGCTTGCCTTCTTCCTGGGACATGCCACTGCTCCGCTTATTCGAGACCGAGAATGAAATCCCACTGCGCACGCGTCACCGGCATGACCGACAGGCGATTGCCGCGTTGCACGAGTGCGAAGTCGGCAAGCGCTTCACTCGCCTTCAATTCGGCGAGCGTGATCGTACGTTTCAGCTTGCGCCTGAAGTGCACGTCGACCAGCAGCCAGCGCGGTTCTTCGCGCGTGCTGGCGGCATCGTGGTAATCGCTGCGTGGATCGAACTGGGTCGGGTCCGGATAGGCCGCGCTGCCCACTTCGGCAAGGCCGACCACGCCGGGTTCGGCGCAATTGGAGTGGTAGAAAAGAATGCCGTCACCAACCTGCATTCCGTCGCGCATGAAATTGCGTGCCTGGTAGTTGCGCACGCCGCTCCACGGCTCGGATTTCACGCGGGCCAGGGCGTCGATCGAGAATTCCTCGGGCTCCGATTTCATCAACCAGTAGCGCCGGCTCACGACGCTTCCGCCCAGCAGTCGATCAGTTCATGTTCGGTGGCGACGTAATCGAGCTTCACATCCCACGACGCGGTCTCGATGCGCTCCAGTTGTTGCGCCGCATAGGCGATGCCGACCAGCAGCGGACGCGTCGCTTCGCTGCGTTCCTTGAGGAACGCGAAACTCGCATCGTAGTAACCACCGCCGTAACCCAGGCGATGCCCATGCCGATCAAAACCGAGCATCGGCATCAACACGATGTCGAGTTGCTGTGGCATCAGCAGTTCCGCATCGCTGCAAACCGGCTCGGGAATGCCGTAGCGGTTCGATTCGAGCACGACGCCGGATCGCCACGGTGCGAAGCGCAGTTCGCGCGGACCGATCACTCGCGGCAGGCTGTATTGCTGGCCGCGCCGCAACAAGCTGGCAACTACCGCGTGCAGCGGAAGCTCGCCATCGATGGCCCAATAGCCGGCGATCTGCGTATCGACGACGAAGTCGGCCAGTTGCTCGAGAGAATTGGCGACGCCATTCGCCGCAGCGATGCGATCAGCAGCACCGAGCGCCTGGCGCCGTGCGCGCAATTCATTGCGCAAGGTGGCGCGATCTTCGTCGACGGTCATGCGCGTGCTGCGAAAAAGAAGAAAGTGGCGTCCTCCGCCATGCCGATGCACATCGAACGACCTTGAACCAAAGGGTTCAGGTGGGAGGGCGTTGCGAGGCCATCAGGCTTTCCGCTCGAGGCGGACTTGCACACCGGCCCATGCATCGCTGTCCCGGGGTCGCTACAGGAACAAGGCAATATGTTGAATGCGCTGTCGCACACCGCCGAGGACACCGGGGTCTATTGTAGTGACGTCGGCAAAGCCGCATCAAGCTTCGATTTCAGTGCGTGCAGGCGTTCAGTCACGCGCGTGCCGTCGCCAGCGGCCTGTTGCTTCAGGTTCAGCAACTCATGGGCGAAGTTGAGCGCCGCGAGCACGGCGATGCGATCGAGCCCGCCACCGCGGTTGTTGTTGCGCAACTCACGCAATTTGCCATCCAGATGCGCCGCGGCGGCGATCAGTCCGTCGCGTTCCTCGGGACTGCATGCGATGAGGTATTCGCGATCGAGGATCTTTACCGCAACCGGTTCGCTCATGCCTGGTTCTGCTCCAGTGACTTCAGGCGACTGATCATCGCCTCGACGCGCGTGCGCGCCTGTTCATTGCGCGCCATCAGGCTGGCACGCTCGAGGGTGAGTTGTTCCTGGCTGTGTCGCAGGCTGCGGTTTTCCTCGCTCAGTCGCCGACACAGGTCGACCAGCCGGTCGACCCGGGCACCGATTTCCGCCAACGCTGCCAAGGTAGGCTCATGCTCGGACATGGCGCGGACTATACACGGGAAATGAACGGATCATGGTGGCCCGCCGAGCACCGTTCGGCGGCGCTGTGCGCGTTCGCGCAGGAACACGAAACATTCATCCGGCGGCAATGGCCTGGACAACCAGTGCCCCTGGATTTCGTCGCAGCCCTGTTCGCGCAGGTATTCCACCTGCTCGGCAATCTCGACGCCCTCGGCGACCACGTTGAGGCCGAGCGAGTGGGCCATCGTGATGACCGTCGCGGTGATCGCTTCGTCGTCCGGGTCGGTGGTGATGTCGCCGACGAATTCCTTGTCGATCTTGAGGGTGTCGATCGGCAGGCGCTTGAGGTAGCTCAAGGATGAATAACCGGTGCCGAAATCATCGATCGACAAGGTCACGCCGACGGCCTTGAGCTGGCGCAGCGTGGTGATCGACTGTTCGGCATTCGCCATGACCACGCTTTCGGTCAGTTCCAGCTCAAGCTGGTTGGGTGCCATGTCGTTGTCGGCGAGCACGTCGCACAGGCGCTGGATCAGGTCGCCGCGCTGCAACTGCAGGACGGAAAGATTCACCGACATCGATACATCGCGCAGGCCGGCTTGCTGCCAGCGCGCGAGCTGGGCGCAGGCATTCACCAGCACCCAGTCGCCGATCTCGACGATCAGCCCGGTTTCTTCAGCCACCGGAATGAACGTCGCGGGCGATATCTCGCCGAGTTCCTGGCTGTTCCAGCGCAGCAGGGCCTCGACGCCCGTGATGTGCTCGTCGAGCAGGGACAGCTTCGGCTGGTAGACGAGGCGCAACTCGTTGCGCTCCAGCGCCTTGCGCAGCGAGCCGACCATCGTCGCGCGCAGGCGCGCGGCGGCATCCATGGATTCGGTATAGACCATATAGGTTTTGCGGCCACGATCCTTGGCCTGGTACATCGCGGTATCGGCGAACTTGAGCAGGTCGGTCGGCGTCTGCGCGTGATCCGGATACAGGCTGATGCCGATCGACGGCGAGATCACGACATCCTGTCCATCATCGAGTTCGAGCGGCGCCTCGAATGCGGCGATCAGCTTCTGTGCGACACGCTCGGCTTCCATCGCATCGCTCAATTCCTCGAGCACGACGGTGAACTCGTCGCCACCGATGCGCGCGACCGTATCGCCATCGCGCACGTTGTCGCGCAGGCGGGCCCCGGCCGCCTTGAGCATGCGGTCACCCGCTGCATGACCCATCGAATCGTTGACATGCTTGAAGCGGTCGAGATCGAGGAACAGCACGCCGACGCGACGCCCGACGCGACGCGCACGGATGACCGCGTGACCGAGCCGTTCGGAAAGCAGCGTGCGATTCGGCAATCCGGTGAGGGTGTCGTAACTTGCCAGGTAACGCAGTTCCTGCTCGTTGCGCTTGCGTTCGGTGATGTCGCTGAGCACCGCGACGAAATGCGTGCGCTGGCCGAGCGCATCGCGCACTTCGGTGCTCTGCAACCAGGAAAGGAATTCCTCGCCATCCTTGCGGCGCTGCCACAGCTCACCACGCCAGACGCCATCGCGCGTGAGCCCATCGCGGACGGCCATGTAGTGCTCGGGTGAATGCTGCGGGCAATTGGGCAG
>JBEBXZ010000198.1:0-4935 GCA_040391335.1 Dokdonella fugitiva
GGAGGCGCACCCAACTGCGCTGCTTATACGCCGTGCGAAACGAATCGCACGGTTGCATGGAGAAGGACCCGACGTGCGACTCGTACTCAAAGGCAGCGGCGCATCGCGCGGCAAGGCGCTGGGACGCGCTCGTCTCGAACAACCCAGCCGTTTTCTGGTCGATGAATCCACGCTCGACGAGGCCGATGTCGATGCTGAAATCGAACGCATCGACTATGCGCTTGCGCATGCGCGCGGAGAACTCCGCTCGCTGCGTGACAAGCTCGAAGGCCCGCTCGCGCGGGAAGTCGCCGAATTCATCGATGCGCACAGCCTGATCCTGCAGGATCCCGAGTTCGTCACCGGCCTGCACAACCTGATCCGCAAGGGACGCATGCACGCCAGCGCCGCGCTGAAGATCCAGCGCGACAGCCTGGTTGCCGTGTTCGAGGCCATGGACGATCCCTACCTGCGCAGTCGACGCGAGGACATCGAGCACGTCGTCGGCCGCGTGCAGGGCGCGCTCAGCCGCGAATCCAGCCTCGAGGAACGCAAGCTCGCCTCGCGCGTCGGCGAGATCCTCGTCAGCGACACGGTTGCACCGGCAGAACTGGTGCCCCTCGCCGAACACGGCGTGCTCGGCTTCATCCTCACCTCCGGCAGCACGCTCTCGCACAGCGCGATCCTCGCGCGCTCGCTGCGCCTGCCCATGGTGGTCGGATCCCAGGATGCGCTCAACCACCTGCAGGATGGCGATCTCGTCCTGATCGATGGCGAGCGCGGCGAAGTCATCGTGCATCCCACGGCACAGGACCTCGCCGCCTATCGCAACTGGCAGCGCGAGATCGCCCAGCAGGGCAAGCGACTGGCGCGACTGCGCGACGTGGAAACGCGCACGCGCGACGGTGTCGCCGTCAACCTGCACGCGAACGCCGAAATGACGGCCGACATCGCGCATGCCCGCGCGCTCGGCGCCTGCGGGATCGGCCTCTACCGCACCGAATTCCTGTTCCTGCAACGCAAGGACGCACCGGGCGAGGAAGAACAGTTCCTCGCCTATCGCGACCTCGTGCTGGGCATGGGTGGCCTGCCCGTGACCATCCGCACGCTCGATCTCGGCGCGGACAAGGTCGACAGCGCCGGACTCGTCCTGCGCGACGAACCCAATCCTGCACTGGGCGTGCGCGGCGTGCGTCTTTCACTGCGCACGCCGGCGCTGATGCGCACCCAGCTGCGCGCGATCCTGCGCACGACCGGTTATGGTCCGGTGCGCATCCTCGTTCCGATGGTCAGTTGCGCCGAGGAGATCGTCACGGTGCGGCGCATGCTGCTCGATTGCGCGCGCGACCTGCGTTCCGAAGGCCATGAGATTGCCGACCATTTCGAACTCGGCGCGATGATCGAAGTGCCCGCCGCGGCGATCGCGCTGCCGAGCATGATCCGCAAACTCGATTTCGTCTCGATCGGCACCAATGATCTCGTGCAGTACACGCTCGCCGTCGATCGCAACAATGACGAGCTTGGCGGACTCTACGATCCGCTGCATCCCGCGGTCCTGCGATTGCTCTCGCAGATCATAGCGTGCTGCACGCGTGCCGGCCGCCCGGTCACCCTGTGCGGCGAGATGGCTGGCGACATCCGTTACACGGCGCTGCTGCTCGCCCTCGGACTCACCGATTTCAGCATGCATCCCGGCCTGCTGCTGGAAGTACGCGAAATCGTCAATGCGCTCGACCAGGGCGCCCTGCGCAAACTGGCTTCTCCCTTGCTGCGCGCGGTGAACCGCGACGGCATAGCGCGGGTGATCGAGCGCATGCGCGTGAGTGCTCCGCCGGCGGAATTGGAAGAGCCTGGCGGATTGCCGCTCGAATCCTGAAACGGTTGCGCAAGAACAAACCGATTGGACAGGAACAGCGCGGGAAGCGTCGCTGCCAGCCGCTTGTAGAAACGAATGCCCGGCATGTACGGAGACATCAGATCGTGTTCCACGGAATCAAAGCCGCAAACCCTGATGCAAGTTCCTTCCGCCTGACGCCGACCTCCCTGGTGCTCTGCATGGCGATCCTGGCAAGCGCCGCAGCCTTCGTGGCGATACCCGCCTGGCAGCTCATGTGGAAAGGAATTTTTTCGTGGCATGTCGCCCAGCCGCAAAGCTGGCAGGGTGCGCTGGAAGGCGTCGTGCTCGGCATCCTCCTGCTTCTCGGGTTCCACTCCCGGAACCGCTGGCTGACGCTGCTCCTGGTTGTTGCGCCAGCCTTCCTCTACCTGCGCCGCCATGCAGTTGACGTGCCGCTATTGCTCGACCTCGCGCTGATCGAGATCGTGATCGGTCTCGGCATGTTCATTCGTCGTCGACTCGGATTGCCTGCAGCCACGCAGACGCTGCACTACCTGCAGGCGTTCATCGCGGGATTCGCGACATGGAGCTTGCTGGCATGGACGGCCTCTGCGCTGGATATGGGATCCATCAAGGCACTGCGCTGGCTGACGCTGATACTGGCAATACCCGCCTTTTTCGGAGGGCATCGACCGCTCACGCTGTTTCTCTGGAACAGGATGCGCAGCACGGATGCATCGACGAAATTCTGGGCCGCGGCACTCACGACCTGGGGGCTCGTGCTTTTCGCGCGAAGCAAGGTCGCGATCGGCTACGACGCCTTGTGGTACGGCCTGCAGGGCATGCATGTGCTGGCGCCGGGAGATTCCGTCTACGAATCGCTGGGACTGATCTCGCCCGTTCACTATTATCCAAAGATTTACGAGATGCTCCTGCTGCCGCTCAGCGCCGCAGGCGACAACGCCGTCATCTCGGGAGTCAGTGTCCTGCTCCTGGTGCTCATGCTGATGGCATGTCATCTCCTGATGAGCGAATTCGCCATTCCGCAATCAGCGCGATGGCCGACGCTTGCACTGATCGCAACGCTGCCCGCCGTTGCCAACACAGCAATCCAACCAAAACCGGATATTCCTGCCACCCTGTTCGTGTTGCTCGCGCTGCTCGCGGCATCAAGATTCGCCCGTTCCCGTTCCTGGCCGGATGCGGCATGGTTCCTGAGCTGCGCAGCGATTGCCTGCAGCGTCAAACTGACCGCCGTTCCCTATGTCGGGATGTTGCTGCTCGGCACGCTGTATGCGATCTGGCGTCAACGCGCATCCATCGCGATAGCGCCTTGCGAGCGCCCTGCATTCGCCACACTGACGCTCGGTATCACGACGATCGTTGCACTTCTCGTTGTCGCGCGCACATTGATACTCAGCGGGCTTCCGACGATTGGGCCGGATCCCCTGTTCAAACTGTGGCATGTCCTCGGCTTCGAGTTGCGCGAACCCGCCGGCACGCTCGTCTGGGCCGCCGCGCAGAACTGGAGCGACTTGCCCCTGCTCCTGGTCGACTGGTTCTTCCGCCCGCAGTACATGCCACACATCGTCATTTCCTGGATGGGAAATGTCTGGTTGTGGCTTGCAGGAACGGCACTACTGGCAACGTTTCTACTACCTCGGAAACCTTCATCATCGCTTCCTTCGTCGATGATTCCGGCACAGATGCTGATTGCGACCGGACTGGTCCTCGCGCTGGGCATCAGCTATCTCGTAAGAGGCAGTGACGGCAACTATTTCCTCTATGCCTTGTTGCCCGCGATCATGATCAGCGCATCGGCCGCGTTCCGTCGGCTCGAAGCTGCGCCCGTCGCCCTCGCCGCCACTCTCGCCTGCCTGCCCGCGTTCGCACTGTTCCAGGCAGGTTACAGCTTCGTCAGCGGATCATGGACTCCGGGAACACGCGCGCTGGACGCCAACTTCACGCGCTCCTGGAAACAGATGAACCAACAGAACCGGAGCATCCTCGCGCGTGCCGGACTGGGAGAAATTGGTCGATACCTGAAGAGTGCTCCGACATTGCCGCGCGCCGTCGGGCTCATCGATGATGGCAACATCATGTTTCGCCTGCCCGCGCGCTACGAGGATCTGACCCTGATCAGCTACTCGCGTCCGGAGTACGTCGAAACCACACCGGGCTTCCTGCATTTCATGCACGCCCAGGGGATTGGCTATCTCATCCTGCCTTTCAGTGAACTCGACCCCGCCCTGCCGCGCAGCGTCCCCCAGATAGCGCGGGCATCGGACATCATCGAATCCATGGCCGGCGTGCGCAGAGTCCATGACCAGCGATACTATCTCCTCGACTTCTCACGGGTGTCGGCCGTCGAATGGACGCGCGTGTTCGGAACGTTGGCGGAAGTCCCCGCGGATGCACCAGGAAAACCAGAGAAGGTGATCGCCCCGTGACAACAATGGAACTTCCCGGACAACGGATCAATGCGCAGGTCGTCGCCGAATGTCCATCGCATGCAGCGCGGTTTGCCGAACGGCAACCGTTCCGCCACGTCGTCATCGATGATTTCCTGGACGCGGAGTATGCACAGCGGCTGCTCGCCGAATTCCCGGCGTTCGAGCGCGGTAACGCGCGCAACGAAGCGGGCGAACTGGGCGGAAAGTCGACGGTCGAGCGCATCCGCGAACTCGGTCCTGCGTTCACCGAACTCGACGACCTGATCCAGTCGTCCGCATTCCTGCAATTGGTAAGCCGCCTCACCGGCATCGATGACCTGCTGTACGACCCGTTCTATTTTGGTGGCGGAACCCACGAGAACCGCGAGGGCCAGGATCTCGATCCACACGTCGATTTCAACCGGCACCCGGTCGAAGGCTGGCATCGCCGCCTCAACCTCATCGTCTACCTCAACCCCGAATGGGACGACGCCTGGGGCGGATCGCTGGAACTGCACACCGACCCGAGGGCGGCGGATGACCGCATCAGCCTGGTCACTCCGCTTTTCAACCGCTGCGTGATCTTCGAGACGACCGAATGGAGCTGGCATGGCTTCAGTCGCATCACGCTGCCACCGCAGTACCGCGAGCTGACGCGCCGCTCGATCGCGCTTTACTTCTATACTC
>JBEBXZ010000199.1:0-4930 GCA_040391335.1 Dokdonella fugitiva
TGCCGGAGTTTGCGCCGGACTTCCGCCTCAAGGGCGGCAGCCAGCAGCGGATCCAGTTGCAGCATGTGATCGGCCAGTCAACGGGATTGGTGCCCAACGCCTTCGACAATCTGGTCGACGCCGGGCAGTCGCTGGAAAAGATCCTGCCGCAGTTCCGCAGCCTCCAGCCGTCCTGCGCTCCGGGCCAGTGCTACGGCTACCAGAACATCCTCTACGGACTGTCTGCGCGTGCGATCGAGCAGGCCGCTGACCAGACCTACGGCGACCTGCTGACGCAGCGCGTGTTCGTTCCGCTCGGCATGCGCCACGCCTCGGTCGGCATGGCGGCTTTTCTTGCCGAAACGGACAGTGCCAAGCCGCACATGCGGCGCGACGGGGAGTGGCAGCGTGTCGAGGTGGACGCGAACTATTACCAACTGCCAGCCGCAGCCGGCATCAATGCGAGTGCAAATGACCTGGCGACCTGGCTCGTCGCGCAGATGGGCGGCTTCCCGGATACCGTGCACCCGGCCGATATCGCGATGCTGACCACGCCTCGCGTGGCCACACCGAAGGACCTGCGCCGTGGCCATTGGAAGGATCTGCTCAGTTCGGCGCACTACGGCCTCGGCTGGCGCATCTACCACATCGGCGACGAGCCGATCATCCTGCACGCCGGCTGGGTCAAGGGTTACGTGGCCGAAATCAGTTACTCACCGCGACTGCGCACCGGACTGGTCGTGCTGCTGAACGGCGAGAGCGGCTCGGCCTTGAACCAGATCGGTTCCCAGTTCTGGCGCCGCGAACTTGAAGCGTTCCCCAAACCCGTAGCGCCATCGTCACCACCGAGCAGCACGAAAGCGCCAGCGACCTAGTCCGCATCAACGATGACGACGAGTGCAGATCCGGCGACCGCAACGATCTGCAGACCGAAGAAAATTCGCAGGATGGTCGAGCCAGCGACAGCCATAAGGCGTGACTTGAGGCTCTGCCGCTTGGGACAGGAAGAGCGATGTGTGGATCAACCTCGCTGTTGAAAGCTGCAACGCTCAACCCATCCTGCGGGGCCGGGTCGGGTTCCACATGGTCAGTGGTAGTCGTCTTCGCGTTGATGCCGCAGCGCCAGCACGATAACGGTTTCGGCATCCTCGATTTCAAACAACGCCACATAGCCCGATGTTCCGAAGCCGATGATCAGCTCGCGCAGTAACGTGTCGTCAGGCGCGGCCTTCCTGCAACTGAACGGTGAACTCTTCAGCAAGCCGACACCATCGCGGATGGCGTCCAGTGCCCGCTCGGCGATGGCCCAGTCGCCATCGTCACGTGCCACGACAAAGTCACACAGCGGTTCGATATCGGCCAACGCTTCCTCCGTGAAGCGAATCCTGAATGTCATACCGAGGCTTTCTTCGCCTTGGCCAATCGCATTTCTATCTTTTTCAGCACTGAATCGAATGAAACGTACACTCCGGTAACCTTGGCCCGATCACGCGAAGCCAATCCACGAGCGATGAAGGCAGCCTGCTCCTGACGCTGCTGAATCTGCGCCCGCACCGACTGTTCGACGAAGCCCGACAAGCTTTCGCCATCGCGCAAGACTTCTTCTGCGGCGCGGCGTAGAGCCGGATCAACACGCAGTGAAGGGACGGTCGCGCTTTTCATGGAAACTCCGCGTGCGATGCAATTGCGATGCATCTTGGCGTAGTTCGCTGGCGGAGGAAAATCGTCTGGTGAACGTTGCGGCGCTCAACCCATGCCAACGGGCCTGTGCGCAATTCAACCCGCGAGGCTTGCCTGAAAAGAGACAGCAGCCAGATGGCAATGATCTTCGATTGAACCCGGCAGGTCGAAAAGCCGAGGCTGTCCGCGAAACTGGAACACGCGATAAAGCCGGTATCGCTCGGCGTCTATGTTCGAACGAGCCAGTTCGTTGCGGCTGACGAAGAACGGCGTGAGCTCGCCAAAGGTCGTGGTCTTGACCTCGATCAAACGCTCCTTGCCGCTCTCTTCAAAAGAAAGCACGTCGTAACCCAATCCATCACCCTTTGTCTTCGCGACGTGCTCGATTCGGTTGCTCAACCGCTTCTTTCCTGCAGCGTGAAGCCGGCGCGCCTCGATATCAAGCACGAACAGCTCGCCTGCGAAGCCGAGCGATCGATTGCGGGCTTCCTGCTCAAGGTAGTCGCGCTTCGCCGCCGAAAACCGAGGCGTGTACTGGGGTGGCGCCTCCCTAATGCGCGTCGCGGCGGGTGCGGGCACCCAGGCGGAAGACGTATCCGTCCCTGCAACCGCCATCGCGGGACGAGTGACGGCAGATTGCGCGGCTTCATGCACGGCAGTGTCGGCCAGCAGTTGCGTTTCCACGACGTCCAGCAGCACGGACTGATAGTTGTCCCGCCGCTTGTAGCCGTTGATCGTCGGATAGCCCAGTTCAAGCAACACGGCACTGATGTTGCAATGCTTGAACTCGATCGAACCACGGCTGCGCCCATCGAGAACCTGCAAAAGTGCATTGGCATGTGCGGTCTTGTTGTAGTGCTGGCCGTTGAGTTCGAGGGTCGGCATGCGCAGATAGTCCGCGACACACGCCTCCACTTCAGAACGCGACCAGTCATCTCCTGTTGCCATGCATGCACTCTCCACCTGCTCCGCTTTCCCAGGTTACCGAAAGTCAAAGTCGAAAGTGCGGAAACGAGATCAGATCCATGCAGATTGGGAAACCGGAGACGGCGGAAACGGCGTCAGGTTCACTGACTGACCGAGCTCGCTGTGGGGGCGACGGGCAGAGCGACGCCCGCAACGCGGCGAGTCCTGGTCTCGGCCATCGCGCGAGAATCCTCGCGTCCCAGCGCGCGTTGTTGTTTCAGACGGATGCGGATCGCAGGAGGCCGTTCTCTGACAGCGCTTCGCGGAGCGGGATTCGGTAAGCGTCGGTTCGTCCGGTACGCGTGGCGCCCGATCGCGGACAGGCGGGACGGGGCGACAGCAATGGATCGTCGCGTTGGCCGCAGAGTGGCACAGCTCGACCATGCGAAGCGCGCTGGATCGTCGATCATGCGCGCGCCGGTTTCCCGCGCCTGTCGTTCAGATACTGCTGTCCCGCGTATTGCTAGCTTGGAAGAACGTCAGCGGAGCCGCCCATGCACAACGAACAGGCCATTCAAACCGCGATCGGCGAAGTTGCCGCGCTCATCGAAGGCAGCACGGTCGTCATGTTCACCACACGCAACGGCGAAGGCCGTCTGGTGAGCCGGCCGCTCGCAGTACGCAAGCTTCCCTTTGACGGGAGCGCATGGTTTCTCACCGCGATCGACAGCACGAAGATCGGCGAGATCGAAGCCGATCCTCGCATCAACCTCGCCTACGTCAATGCCAGCAATGGCGCATACGTCTCGGTCGACGGCCGCGCGTACGTGTCGGTCGATCGGGCGCAGATTGCCGCGCTGTGGTCCGACGCGATCGATGCGCTGTTCTTTCCCGCCGGAAAAGACGATCCGAACCTTGCCGCGCTACGCGTCGACGCCGACAGCGCCGAGGCCTGGACGTCGGCGTCGACCGCCGTCGGCCGTGCGTTCGATTTCGTCAAGGCTACGCTGGCCGGCGACTCCGCCGCACTGGGCATGCAGAAGCATTTCGATCTGCGCACTGGCCAGCGCACCACGGAAGGCCGCTGAAATGCGCCGCGAAGGAGCACCGCACCGAACGGGCACATGCCTTCCAACGAAACCCATGCTGCGCATAGGCTGCGCCGGATGGGCCATGCCCGCGCCGCCAGCGCACCTTCGAGAGCAGGCGCGAAGCCAGTTGCAGCGCTATGCCGACCAGTTCAACGCGGTGGAGATCAATTCTTCGTTCTACCGGCCGCATCGCCCGGCGACCTATGCGAACTGGGCGCAGTCGGTTCCGGATGACTTTCGTTTTTCAGCCAAGCTGCCGCGCACGATCAGCCATGACCGCCGCTTGAGGGATTGCGCAGCGGAGTTGGACGCGTTCCTGGAAGCCGTGACCGAGCTTGGCGAGAAGCTCGGAATATTGCTCCTGCAGTTGCCGCCGACGCTGACGTTCAAGGCAGCGGTGGCGGACGGGTTCTTCACGGAGTTGCGTGAACGGCATGCGGGCGCGGTGGCGTGCGAGCCGCGCCATGTCTCTTGGTTCACGCTCGATGCGGAACGCCTGCTGCGGGTGTTTTCGATCGCCCGCGTCGGCGCCGATCCGGCGCGGGTACCTCGTGCTGCGATTCCAGGTGGCGACCATCGCATCGAATATCTGCGCCTGCACGGATCGCCGCACATGTACTACGACGCCTACGGCGACGCCGCGTTGCAACGTGTTGGGCGCCGCTTGTCGCGCAGGACGACGGTGGCGAGCGAACGCTGGTGCATCTTCGACAATACCGCCCGCGGCGCCGCGCAGGTGGACGCCGTGAAGTTGCAGCGCCTTCTCGGTTGAATCCTTGCGCAATGGATCCGGCACCCTCAACGCGCGGCCCGGCGATCCATCGCCGCCTCATCATCCAGCCAGTTCGCGCTCTTGTTCTTCAGGAAGAAGATGTACACGAACAACGAGATCGCGATCACCGCGGTGACGTAGACCACGAACAGCATCACCTTGTCGGTGCGCAGTGCGGCCTGGTACAGCAGTGGCGCGGTGCCACCGAATGCGGAGTTGGCCTGCGCATAGCCGAGCCCGACGCCGAGTGCACGCACGTGGGTGGGGAACAGCTCTGCCTTTACCACGGCATTGATCGAGGTGTAGCCGGTCAGGATCACGAAGCCGATCGCGAGGATCGCGAACGCGGGCAACCAACTGGTCTGCTGCGGTAGCGCGAGTACCAGAAAGCCTGTGTAGAGCACGCCGCCAACGCCGAAGAACACCAGCAGGCTCTTGCGCCCGACGATGTCCGACAGCCAGCCGCCCACCGGCTGCAGCAGCATCAGCACGATCAGTGCGA
>JBEBXZ010000200.1:0-4927 GCA_040391335.1 Dokdonella fugitiva
CATCGTCGCGATCGGGTCAGCATGCGCAATGTCAGTCCAGAACAGGTGAATGCGACACCGGGTTTGCTCGTGGCGACGGCGAACAGCTATCCCGCGCGCCATCACATCGCCACCCACCAGCATCGCCGCGCGCAGTTCGCCTACGCGGTGAGCGGCGTGGCTTCGGTCGTCACCGGCCAGGGCAGCTGGATCGTGCCGCCAGAGCGCGCGGTGTGGATTCCTGCCGGCGTCGCCCACGAGGTGACCATGCTTGCAGCGGTCAGCATGATGAGTCTCTATCTGGATCCGAGCGTGGCCATCCATCATCCGGCGACCTGTCGCGTGGTGGGCGTGTCGGCCCTGGTTACCGAATTGATGCGCGAGGCGGCCGACCTGGATTTTCCCTACGTTCCTGGTTCACGTGCCGATCTCGTCATGGCCCTGCTCGTGCACGAGATCGGGCGCGCGCCCGAGCAGCCACTCAACGTGCCGTTTCCCTCCGATCCGCGACTCGCCGCGCGCTGCCGGATCTATCTCGAACATCCTTCGCCGCACGAGACGATCGACGACTGGTGCGCCGACCTCGCGATGAGCCGACGCTCGTTCACGCGTCGCTTCCGGTCCGAGACCGGGCTCGCGTTCGCCGCGTGGTGCCGCCAGGCCTGCCTGTTCGCGGCGATGCCTCGCCTCGCGGCGGGCGAGGCGATCACCACGATCGCGTTCGATCTCGGTTATGAAAGCGCCTCGGCATTCGCCACGATGTTCCGGCGCACGGTGGGTGTTGCACCGAGCCGGTACCTGTCGAGCACGCCTGCCTGAGTGGGCCCGCGATCCGCCGAACTTTCCACACCATAGACGACCCAATCCGGTTCACTCCGGCAGGAATGCACATGAACGAGCAAGAGCAGAAATCAATCCTCACGATCAGCCTGATGGCCTCGTTCGCCGATGGCGAAAAGAACGAGAACGAGCGCGCCGAGATCAAGCGCATCGCCGATGCGCTGGCCGGTGAGGGCAGCATCAACGTCGCCGCGCTGTATCAGGACGTGTTGCTCAATCGCGTCACGCTTGCCGATGCCGTGCACGACATCGCGACGCCGCAGGGGCGACAGCTCGCCTATGAGATGGCGGTTTGCGTGTGCGACGCGGACGACGTGCTGTCGCCTGCGGAAACGGCGTTTCTCGATCAATTGCGCACGGCGCTCGGCCTGAGCACGCAGCAGGTGCAGGCGCACACCGAACAGGCGGAGGCGATCAGTGCCAGCGTGGTCATGCCGGTAGCGGCGGGTGCGGTTTCGAGCATGAGCGATGCGGAGATCGACCAGGCCATCATGAATGCCGCGATCCTCAATGGCGCACTCGAACTGCTGCCCGAATCGCTGGCGACGATGGCGATCATCCCGTTGCAGATGAAGCTCGTGTACCGGATCGGGAAATCCCATGGATTCGAACTGGATCGCGGCCACATCAAGGATTTCCTTGCAACGGCAGGGGTCGGGCTCGGTTCGCAATATCTCGAACAGGCCGGACGCAAGCTGCTCGGCGGCCTGATTGGCGCGATCGGTGGTCGCATGCTCGGCGGCATCGGCAAGCAGGCGGTGAGCTCGGGCATGAGTTTCGCCAGTACCTATGCGCTCGGCTATGTCGCGAAACGCTATTACGCCGGCAATCGCAGCCTGACCACGGCGATGCTGCGCGAATCCTTCAACGAGATGCTCGGCGAGGCGAAGGGCCTCAGTGGACGCTATCTGCCCGAGATGCAGGCAAAAGCACGCACGCTCAATCTCGGCAACATCCTTGCGAGCGTTCGCGGTGCCTGAATGAAACGGCGCGTGTCGCATTGAATAGAGCACAAGCTCGATTGCGCGATGTTAGTTGTGGCAACCGGATCCGTCCGGATCCGACGCCACGCCTGCCATGCTGAAGAACCTGCCGATACAGATTGCCGACCTGCGCGCCTACAACCGTCTTGCGATCGAGGCGACGCTGGGGCTGACCGATCTCGTCGAGAACCTGCACCACAATGTCTCGCGCCTGCCGGCCGTGTTTGGCGTCGCCACCGACGAGCCAGCAAGCGGCATCACGGGTTTCGTCTATCGCAGCATTCGCGGCGTGACGCGCACCGTCGGTGGCGGCATCGATGGACTGCTCGGCGTGGTCACGCCACGCGCGCCGAAAACCGTGCTTTCGCAGCGTCGCGAAGCGCTGCTGGCTGCCTTGAATGGCGTGGTCGGCGACCATCTCGCGGCAACCGGCAATCCGCTGGCCATCCCGATGCGGTTCCGGCGCGATGGACAGGCTCTGGACTTGCAACGCGAGGCGATCGCGCACGCGGTTCCGCAGGCCACCGGCCGCGTCGTCGTGCTTGTCCACGGCTTGTGCATGAGTGACCTGCAGTGGACGCGCAATGGCCACGATCACGGCATGGCGCTGGCCGAGGATGCGGGCGTCACTTCGGTCTACCTGCACTACAACAGCGGTTTGCACATCTCGTGCAATGGGCGCGCATTTGCCGAGCAGCTCGAAGCCCTGCTTGCAGCATGGCCGGTCGAGGTTCGCGAATTGTCGATCATCGGATACAGCATGGGCGGACTGATCACGCGCAGCGCTTGTGCGCATGCGCGCGAGTCGCGCCACACCTGGATCGACAAGCTGCGCCAGATCGTCTTTCTCGGCACGCCACATGCGGGTTCGCCGCTGGAGCGCAGCGGCCATCGGCTGGATGCGCTGCTCGGCGCCAGCCCCTATACCGCCGCGCTGTCGCGGCTCGGCAAGGTGCGCAGCGCGGGCATCACCGATCTGCGGCATGCCAGCCTGAGCGATGCCGACTGGCAGGATCGCGATCGTTTCGCCGATGAAATTCCGCGGCATTCCGCATTGCCCCTGCCGCACGGCGTGCGCTGCGACGCGATTGCCGGTTCGATCGCGAAGAAGGCCGGTTCATTGCGTGAGCGACTGGTCGGCGATGGCCTCGTTCCGCTGGATAGCGCGCTCGGCAGGAATGCCGATCCCGATCGCCATCTCGGTTTGCCGAAGGCGCGGCAGTTCGTCGCCTATGGTGTCAATCATCTCGGTCTGCTGGACAGCGCCGATGTCTACGAACGGATCCGTTCGTCGTTGCAGCCGCCGGCCGTCAGCAACGCGCGGGCGCGATCGCGGCGCGTGCTAACCGCCGACCTCTGAGTCATCCACAGCGATGATGCGGGTTTCCCGAGCCGGTTTACGTTCCGCTGCCGCAGCGGCAGCGGAACGCAGGTCACGCGACAATCAATGCTGCGGTCTGGCCGGTTGTTCGCGCGGTGCCGGCAGCGCATCGAGCTTGTCGCCCAGCAGGCGGCGCACGACCACGTAGAACACCGGGATCAGCAGCAGGCCGAGGAAGGTCGCAAACAGCATGCCGCCGATCGCGCCGGTGCCGATCGAGTGACGCGCATTGGCGCCGGCGCCGGTCGAGATCGCCAGTGGCAGGATGCCGAGGATGAAGGCCAGCGAGGTCATCAGGATCGGACGCAGGCGCAGGCGTGCCGCCTCGATCACGCCCTCGCGCAGGGTCTTGCCCTCGCGTTGCTGTTCAACCGCGAACTCGACGATCAGGATCGCGTTCTTCGCGGCGAGGCCGATCACCGTGATCAGGCCGATCTTGAAGTAGATGTCGTTCGGCAATCCACGGCCCCAGGTGGCGATGATGCAGCCGAGCACGCCGAGCGGCACGACGAGCAAAACCGAAACCGGGATCGACCAGCTCTCGTACAGCGCGGCGAGGCACAGGAAGACGACGAGGATCGACAGCGCGAACAGCATCATCTGCTGGTTGCCCGACAGGATTTCCTGATAGGACATGCCGGTCCAGTCGAAGCCGAAGCCGCTTGGCAGATCGTTCTCGATGATGTTCTGCACGCTTTTCATCGCATCGCCGGAACTGAGCCCGGCCGCCGGATTGCCGACGATTTCCATTGCCGAGTAGCCGTTGTAGCGGGTCAACGACGGCGACGAGGTGATCCATTCGCTGGAGACCACGCTCGACAGCGGGATCATCGTCGGCGTGCTTCCATTTGCCGCCTGCGACGACGGCACGTAGAACTGCTTGAGCGCATCGGGACTCATGCGGAACGGCGCATCGGCCTGCACCTGCACGCGCTTCACGCGACCGCCGTAGAAGAAGTCGTTGATGTAGACCGGGGCGAGCATGAGCTGGATCGTCGAGTAGACGTCGCTGACCGAAAGTCCCATCGCCTCCGCCTGCGTGCGATCGACCGCGAGTTTGACCTGCGGCGCGTCGGCCAGGCCGGCCTGGCGCACCGCGGTCAGCGTGGCATCGGCGTTGGCCTTGCCGAGCAGCGTGTTGCGCGCCTCGACGAGCTTGTCGTAACCGACGCCCGCACGGTCCTGCAGGTAGAGGTCGAAGCCGCCGAACTGGCCCAGGCCCTGCACGGTCGGCAGGTTGACCACGAAGATCTGCGCTTCCTTGATGCCGAAGAACGCACCGTTCATGTTGTTGATGAACTCGGGCACCGTGATGTCGCGGTCCGCCCAGGGCTTGAGGCGGATGAAGCCCATGCCCACGTTCTCGCCGGAACCGACGAAGCTGAAGCCGGCCACCTGCAGCATGCCTTCATAGCCATCCTGCTTTTCCAGGATGCCACGCATCTGCGCGAACACTTCGTTGGTCTGGCCCTTGGTCGAGCCCGGCGGCAGCTGCACGATCGCCAGCGCATAGCCCTGGTCTTCTTCCGGCAGGAAGCTGCCCGGCATGCGGGTGAACAGGAAGCCGCACAGCGCGGTCAGCACCACGAACAGGATCATCCAGCGCGGCGCATGGCGCACCGCCGAGGTGATGTGGCCCACATAGGTGTGGCTGATCTTGTCGTAGTACTTGTTGAAGGTGCGGTAGACGATGTTCGGGTTGTCGTTGTGCGTCGGCTTGAGGAACGTCGCGCACAGCGCCGGG
>JBEBXZ010000201.1:0-4923 GCA_040391335.1 Dokdonella fugitiva
AAGCAGATGCGAATCTTGGAAATAGGTCCCGCGACTGGAGCGCGGATCGTAACGCGGAAAGATTCGGGCAAAAGTCCGATGCGTCTGCGGGTACCGCCAATGCCAATGACTGTTCGTCCGCGTGGCGAATGTTTTCCGGCGCCATCGGTCTGATCGATTCGCATTTGCGTTGTCAACGGTGCGGCGGAAACCTGCATTCCTCGGCCCATTCTGGTTGCGCAGGAAACAACCGTTTTGCGTGCATCTTATTTCGTGCGGATCATCGCAATTTCCGGTTTAATGGAGCGCGAGTGGAATCGACTGGCTTGTGAATTGCTAGGTTTCAAGCAATATCTCTGGTGCGTGTGTGACGCACCGCCAGTGGATGGGGCATGCAGTGTCAAAAGAGTTGGGGCAGCTGACCGGATGTCGGTGGCCCGTGCGCGCATGACGGGGGGATATCGGACTCACAAGGTCCGGTAAGCGTTGATCAACGTCATATGTGGACAAACCTGGTGAGTAAGTGACCGGTGTTGTGACGCGCGATTCAGTGCGTTCGATCCCGGCACCCAACATGGAGATACAAAATGCAGAGCCTGCGGATTTGTGACATTGGACTTTCCGCGGACGCGTCCAGCGCGTTCCATTCGATGCTCAAGGTGCTGGCCGGTCGGGCGACCGCGGCATGGGAAACGAGTGGCCTGGAGCGTGCCGATGTTCTGCTTGCGCATGCCGACAGTGACCCTTCGACACTCGCGGAATGGAGTACCACGGGCAAGCCGGTCGTGCTGGTGATCGATGATCGCGGCAGCTGGCCGCCATCGCAGTTCGTGCTGCGCCATCCGTTCCGCGTCATGCAGTTGCTGTCGATCCTCAATGACGTGACGAATTTTCTCGGTGCGCCGCGTCAACGCGCCGCGGCCTCCGTGCTTTCCGCGTGGGCATGTGCCGAGTCCCTGCGCCAGGTCATGGCGAGCGGAGGTGAGCGCGGCTTTCATGCCGCCAGTGGCAACTCCGGTGGGAAGATCTGGATCGGTGAAGGCGAAGCCCATGCGACGCCTGAGGTCATCGGGCAATTGCGCTGCGGAACCTTCAGTCCCGGTCCATTCGTGGCCACGCAGGAGTGGCCACCCGAAGACGCACGCCGATTCCCGGTATGCGATCTGGCCTGGTTCGTCGGTCTCAACGGATCTCCGGAACTCGCGCCGTGGCTGTCGCCCGACGGTGTCTATCGACTGCGCCGCTGGCCTGATTCCGGGCGCCTTGGCAGCATTCCGAATATGATCCAGTTGTCGGCAGTCGCTGCCGCATCGCCCACGACCGCGGCTTCGCTTGCTTCGTCCTCGGCGCAGGCCTTGTCGAATGTGCATCGTTTTTTTACCGCAGCATCGCTGGCCGGCCTGCTCGTCGCCACTCCCGGTCTTGAGCAGGTTCCGCGTGCGGCGGCAGCGTCAGGTCAAACGGCGCGCGGCTGGATGAAACTGGTCGGCGGCCTGCGTCGGCACCTGGGGTTGCCTGCATGAGCGATGAAGGGGATTCCGAGTTCAAGATTGTCTTTACGGGGCCAATGGGAGCAGGCAAGACGACAGCGATCGCGGCCATCAGCGAGATCGATCCGGTGAGCACGGAAGTCGACAACACCGACCGCATGAGCCATGCCAAGCTGTCGACCACGGTGGGTTTCGATTTTGGCCGTATCACGCTGGCTGACGGGCATCTCGTGCGCCTGTACGGAACGCCGGGCCAGCCGCGTTTCCGCTTCATGTGGGAGATCCTGGGGCGTGGCGCAGCCGGTGTGATCATCCTGCTCGATGCGGCGCAACCTGGCGCGCTCGTGCAGATGGATCTGTTCATCGACGCCTTCCTGCCCCTCGTGCCACCCGGCGCGCTGGTCGTTGGCGTCGGACGCACGGAGGCGGACGGTGCGCTCAGCAGCGACGCGTTCGCCTCGCGGCTCGATGCGCGCGGGATCATGGTGCCCGTGCTCTCGATCGACGCACGCAAGCCGGCGGATGTGCTGGTCCTCGTGCAGACGCTGGCCTGCATCCTTGATGCCCATCTCTCCTCGAAGGTGCTCGCATGAGCGCGTCCAAACCCGGGCGCGTGTCGCGTGAGCTCGCCAGAAAACTGCTCGAAACGCTGGGCGAAATCGTTGGCGTACGCAGTGTCGTGCTGTTCACCGCCGATGGTTTCGAAATTGCATCGCATGCAGCCGATGCCGCCGCCTCGGCGCGGCTGGCTGCGATCGGCAGTTCACTTTCGGCACTCGGCACCGCGATATCCGCGGAAGCCGGCCTCAAGGACTTCGACCGTTCGACCATCGAGAGCAGCGACGGCACGGTGGTCATCATGCATGTCGGTAGCGGCAAGGACATGTCGGTCGCTGTCGTCGCAGGCAAGGAAGCGGTGCTCGGGCAACTGCTGTGGGCAACCAAGCGCTGCTGCCAGGCGCTGCAGAAAGTGATGGTTTGACAACGCTGCGGGCCGGACGAGACAAGGCCCGCATCGGATCCGCCGATGTCTCAATCAAGGAAATCCAATGGCCAATCTCAACGATAGTCTTGCGAAGCTGCTCGAAGTGGATGGTGCGCTGTGCACGGCGCTGGTGGATGCCAACAGCGGCATGTTGCTGGGCAAGGCAGGTTCCGGACTCGATCTGGATCTCGCTGCCGCCGGCAATACGGAAGTGGTCCGCGCAAAAATGAAGACGATGAAGTCGCTCGGCCTGAACGATGCGATCGAGGACATCCTGATCACGCTCGGCAAGCAGTACCACATCATCCGTCCGATCAGCGCGAAGCCCGGATTGTTCTTCTACCTCGTGCTCGACAAGGCGCGGGCCAACCTCGCACTGGCTCGTCGCGCCGTGCTCGATGCGGAGCAGGGCCTGCAACTCTGAGACATGTCGCATCGAGATCCGGTGATCGCTCAGCTCAGGCTGGCGATCGCCGGATCCCATGCGCGGGGTGGCGATCTCCGCCCTGTCGAGCATTGCTTTCGCATATCGCCACGGCACAAATGCCATGCGTGGAAAAAGGTTGCGTGGACAACCAGCAGGGCATGACGCGCCACCGGATCAGGCCTGTCGCGTTACTTCCCGATACACGGCGATGGTTTCGTCGACGCAGCGCGACCATGGGAAACGCGCCGCATGCTGGAGTCCGCGTTGCGCGGCATCGCTGCGCCAGACTTCGTCCTCGAGCAGGCGCTGCAGTCCATCACACATGACGACTTCGTCGAGCGGATCAATGCCGAGCGCGATATCCGCAGCGACTTCAGGCATTGACGACACATTCGAGGTAAGCACCGGAATGCCGCTGGCGAGCGCCTCCAGCACCGGCAGGCCGAAACCCTCGTAGAGCGAGGGGAACGCGAAACCGCGCGCACCCGCATAGATCAGTGGCAGGTCCTCTTCGGTCACATAGCCGAGGCGGCGTGCGCTGCCATTGGCTTCAAGCGGGGCCAGGGTGCGTTCGAGTTCGGCATTCAGCCAGCCGCGCGCACCGACAATCACCAGCGGATAACGTGCACGGAGCGAGGCCGGCAGCGCCGAATAGGCCCGCGCCAGCCGCGCCAGGTTCTTGCGCGGCTCCTGGGTCGCGACCACCAGCAGATAGCCCCCTGGCTCAAGCGAATGACGCGCAAGAACCGGCGCCAGCGCCGCCGCCCGTCGCGGCCGATAGCTCGGATCGACGCCGAGCGGCACGACACGCAGTCTTTCACGCGGCACCGAAAGTTTTGCGTGGATCTCGGCGGCGATGAATTCGGAGTCGGCCAGCACCATGTCCGCGCGTGCCAAGGTACGCGGCAGGTGGCGATCGAGGAAACGCACGCGTTCGATCGGATGCGTCTCGGGATAGTTGAGCGCCGACAGATCGTGGACCGTGGTCACTGCGGGGCCGTCGAACGGCATCAGGATGTAGTTCGGGGTGTGCAGCAGGAAACCCCGCATGCGTCGCGTATGCGCGCGGAACAGTGCCGAACGCAATTGCGTGTAGATCTCCAGTGCCTGCGTCTTGAACGGAAGGTTGCGTCGCAGGCTGGCGATCGTGCGGTTCGCCGCCAGCGCATGTGCCGGATCACCGACCCAGCGGAATGCCGAGTACAGGCGCAGTTCCTCGATCGCCTGATGCTGGGCAAGGCCTTGCGCGAGTTCCAGCGCGTAGCGACCGATGCCGGTCAGTGGTGCGGTGATCGCATCGACGTTGAGGATGACCCGCACTAGACAGCTCCATGGCGACGTTCGCGCAGCAGGTCGGCTTCGAGCATGCGCGCGGTCAGGGCCGCCAGGTCGACTTGCGGAGCAAAGCCGAATGCTTCGCGGGCCTTGCGTGCATCGCCGACCAGCAGGGGCGCATCGACCGGGCGGAACAGGCTGGCGTCGATGCGGATGCGCGGAATACCGCTGCCGCGATCGATCGCGACCTCGTCGATGCCGCTGCCTTGCCAATCAAGCGGCATGCCGGCAGCGGCGAAGGTGGCGCTGGCGAAATCGCGGATGCTTGCGGCATGACCGGTCGCCAGGACGTAGTCATCGCCATCCGCGCGTGTCGCCATCTGGATCAACGCCTCGACGTACTCTGGCGCATAGCCGAAGTCGCGCCGCGCGTCGAGATTGCCGAGCAGGAGATGCTGTTCGCGGCCGAGCACGATACGCGCGGCGGCTTGCGTGATCTTGCGCGTGACGAAGGCGGGATCGCGCAATTCCGATTCGTGGTTGAACAGGATCGCGCTGCTGGCCGCGAGTCCGAAACTTGCACGCCAACTGGCGACGCCGGCATGCGCGAGCAGTTTTGAAAGTCCGTATGGCGACGCGGCATGCGTCGGCGTGGATTCGTCCTGCGGCGCGTGCTGCGGCACGCCGAAGATCTCGGCGCTCGAAGCGAGGACGAAATGCGCGTCACCGGCCTCGGCGCGCATGGCTTCGAGCAGGTTCAAGGTTGC
>JBEBXZ010000202.1:0-4900 GCA_040391335.1 Dokdonella fugitiva
ACCGCCGACACGGGGATTTTCAATCCCCTGCTCTACCAACTGAGCTACTCGGCCCTTGTGCTTGTTGCCGGGCGTTGAAAGCCGCAGCGAAGGGGCGCGTATTAGAGCCACTGGGCTTCGTTTCGTCAAGCGTGAATTGAAATTTAATCGCGTGAATCGTCTTCGGAGTCGGCGAGCGACCTTCCCGGCGCCGTCGTCTGCAATGGTTGATAGGTGGTCCTCGCGCTCTCACCGGCTTGCGTCGATCCGGTGCCGTGATGCGTCATGCTCCTGTGCAGTGGCTGTCGACTACGCAGGAGAGGATTTCATGAAAGCACTACTCATCGCCCTGGCGATGCTTGCGGCATCGTCCGCGCAGGCGCAAACCCGCGAGAAGCAGAAAGAGGGGCTCGAGGCATATCTGCCGTATGCGGGTGAGCCGGTGGATCGCTTCCAGTTCTGGAAGTTGACGCAATGGGAGCTGGTTGGCGGGAACAAGGTAGTGGTCTGGCCGCGGCTCAACGAAGCGTTCCTGTTGACGGTCGACGAGCCTTGTCGGGAATTGGAATGGGCGAAGTCGATCTCCCTGACGTCGAGCACGAATTCGGTCAATCGCGGTTTTGATTCGGTGATCGCGTCGGGCCAGAAGTGCCGGATCAACGAGATCCGTCCGATCGACTACAAGAAATATCGACAGGATATGCGCGGCGAGAAGTGAATTTGCTGCGCCGGACAGCCTGGTCCAGCTCAATCGGCGTCGGTCGGAACATAGCCGGCAGGCGCGGCAGAACCTTCGCCGAAGAAGTATTTCTCCATCTCGCCAGCGAGGAAGCTGCGTGTCTTGGCTTCGAGTGGATTGAGACGGTTTTCGTTGATCAGCATGGTCTGGTGCACCATCCAGTCGGCCCAGGCCTGCTTCGAGACGTTTTCGTAGATGCGTCTGCCGAGTTCGCCGGGCCACGGTGCAAAGCCGAGTCCTTCGGCTTCGATGCCGAGTTTCACGCAGTTGACGATTCGCATGGTGACGTGTCCTCAATAAGTGATTCGAGCAGTTTCCTGACGGGCGAGGGCAGGCCGAGTTCGCCGAGTTCATTGCCCGAGAACCAGCCGAGATCGGGCGTATCGGCGGCATGCTCCGCGATATTCACGAGATCCATCGGCAGCGGCGTGATCGTGAGCCGATAATGGCTGAAAACGTGCGCGAAGGAGGCGAGCGCATGCCGTGCACGCGCGGTGATCGCGTAGCGTGAATCCAGTTCGTCGCGGGCCGATTCCGCTTGCGCACACTCGGGCAGGCTCCAAAGGCGCGCCCATACGCCGGTCGGCGGACGTCGTTCGAGCAGGAAGCGTCCGTGTGCATCACGCACGATCAGCATCGTCGTTGCGCGCGTCGGGATGCTGCGCGATGGTTTGGAATGCGGAAGTTCGGCGACCAGATTGTCGCGACGGGCAATGCATTGCGCGGAAACGGGACAGGCGGCGCAGAGCGGCCGGCTGCGCACGCAGATCATCGCGCCGAGATCCATGATCGCCTGCGTGTAGTCGGCGACGCGTTCGTGCGGGGTATGCGCCTCGGCAAAGCTCCACAGCTGGCGTTGCACGTCGGTGGTGCCGGGCCAGCCATGGACGCCGTGATAGCGCGCAAGTACGCGGCGCACGTTGCCATCGAGAATTGCATGCGCATCGCCATGCGCCTGGGCGAGAATGGCCGCCGCGGTGGAGCGGCCGATGCCGGGCAGGGCGGACAACTGTTCGATGTCGCGCGGCAGTTCGCCGGCATGCTGCGTCATGCAGATCTGCGCGCATCGATGCAGGTTGCGCGCGCGGCTGTAATAGCCAAGTCCCGACCACAGCGCGAGAACGCGATCCAGCGGTGCGGCTGCCAGTGCTTCCAGCGTCGGCAGCGCGGCAATGAAGCGCTCGAAATACGGAATCACCGTGCGCACTTGCGTCTGCTGCAGCATCACCTCGCTGAGCCATACCCGATACGGCGTGCGCGGGTGCTGCCACGGCAGGTTCTTGCGGCCGTGCTGGTCGAACCAGGTCAGCAGCGCTTGCGCAAATGCATCCGTCATCGGAACGATGGTGCGCAAGTTCAGCCGTTGCCGGAGAGCGCCGCCGGCAGCAGGCCGTCGACAAAGGCCTGTGCGTCGAACACGCGCAGATCCTCGATGCCTTCGCCGAGGCCGACATAGCGGATCGGCAGGCCGAATTCTCGCGCGAGCGCAAACACGACGCCGCCTTTCGCGGTGCCATCGAGTTTGGTCACGACCAGGCCGCTGACGCCGATGGCTTCGCGGAAGTGGCGAACCTGGTTGATCGCGTTCTGTCCGGTGGTGCCGTCGATGACCATCAGCACCTCGTGCGGTGCAGCGCCATCCAGCTTGGCCAGCACGCGACGGATCTTGCCGAGTTCGTCCATCAGTCCGGTCTGCGTGTGCAGGCGGCCCGCCGTGTCGGCAATCAACACCTGCGTGCCGCGCGAGCGCGCCGCCTGCAAGGCATCGAAAATCACGCTGGCGGAATCCGAACCGGAACCCTGCGAAATCACCGGCACCCGATTGCGCTCACCCCAGGTCTGCAATTGTTCGACGGCGGCGGCGCGGAACGTATCGCCGGCGGCGAGCATCAGCGTGCGCTTCTCGTCGAGGAAACGTCGTGCGAGCTTGCCGATCGTGGTCGTCTTGCCGACGCCGTTGACGCCCACCATGAGCAGCACGAATGGCGATCTTCCGCCGACGTCGAGCGGCTGCTCGACCGGTTTCAACAAGCCGACGAGTTCACTGCGCAGCGCATGGAGCAGCGCGTTCGCGTCCGGGAACTCGCGCCTGGCGACACGCCTGCGCATCTTGTCGACGAGTTCCGTGGCCGCCACCACGCCGACGTCGGCGGTGATCAGGCAGGTTTCGAGTTCATCGAGCAGGTCGTCGTCGAGCTTCGGGTTGCGTGCGAAAAGGCCGCTCAGGCCGCGCGCGAATCCGCTGCCGGAGAGACGCTCACGCCAACTGCGTTTTGCCGCCACCGGCGCGTTTTGCGGTTCCGTCGGCGGCGATGTTTCGTCGGATGGCGTGGCGACAGGAGCGGATTCGATCGGCGGCGCGTCGATGATGACGGCGTCATTGAGGGCATCGGGGCCGGTTGAGGTTTCAGCAACGTCAGCAGGTGGCGCAACCGCCGGCTCGGCCGGGCGCGGCTGCTCGGCGACCTTCTTTTTCCAGAACTTGAGCATTGAGGGTTCGGATACGGGAAAATGATGCGCGGCATGCTATCACCCCGCCGCCGGCATCCACTTTGGAAACCACGAATCCCATGCGACCAAGAACCCTGACAGCGCCCGGCAAACTGCGCATCGTGGCCGGCAGCCTGCGCGGTAGCCGCATCGACGTGCTCGATCTCGGCGGTGTGCGACCCACCAGCGACCGGGTGCGCGAGACGTTGTTCAACTGGCTCGCGCCGGTGATCGAAGGCGCT
The DNA here is from genome assembly GCA_040391335.1 of Dokdonella fugitiva. Taxonomy (GTDB): domain Bacteria; phylum Pseudomonadota; class Gammaproteobacteria; order Xanthomonadales; family Rhodanobacteraceae; genus Dokdonella; species Dokdonella fugitiva_A. Next base: position 3,451 of record JBEBXZ010000202.1, read on the forward strand.
CGTTGCCTCGATCTGTTCGCGGGGACCGGAGCGCTTGGCCTCGAGGCGAAGTCGCGCGGGGCGGGCGAATGCGTGTTCATCGAGCGCGATCGCGGCCTCGGCCAGCAGTTGTCGGCCACGCTGGATCGACTCAAGGTCAGCGAGGCGCGGGTCGTCAATGCGGATTCCATCGCATGGCTTGCACATCCCGCGCAGGTTTTCGACGTCGTGTTCCTTGATCCGCCGTTCAATTCGGATCTGTGGGGCGAAGCGGCGCGACGGCTGGAGCAGAACGGCTGGCTGGCGCCGGATGCATGGATCTATGTCGAATATCCGGAAGGCACGCAGCCGGGCTTGCCCTTGACCTGGCGCCTGCACCGCGAGGGAAGTGCGGGCGCCGTGCACTTTGCGCTCTATCGTCGCGTAGGTTCCGATCCGTTAAGCTAGGCCCGTTCTGGCCAAAGCGCAGGTTGTTATGCCCGTCACCGCGTCGCGAGCGCGTGTTGCCGTTTATCCCGGCACGTTTGATCCGATCACGAACGGTCATATCGACCTCGTGACGCGGGCCGCGCCACTGTTCGATCGACTCGTGGTCGCGATTGCCGACAGCCAGACCAAGGGGCCGAGTTTCAGCCTCGATGAACGTCTCGATCTGGCGCGTCAGGCGCTCGGCGGGATTCCGAATGTCGAGGTGTGCGGGTTTGCTACATTGCTTGCGAACTTCGTCAACGAGATCGGGGCAGGAGTGATTCTGCGTGGCCTGCGCGCGGTGTCGGATTTCGAGTACGAGTTCCAGTTGGCCAGCATGAACCGGCATCTGATTCCCGAAGCGGAGACGATGTTCCTCACGCCAGCCGAGCAATACAGTTTCATCTCGTCGTCCCTGGTGCGCGAAATCGCGCGGCTCGGAGGCGATGTCTCAGGGTTCGTCCATCCTGTCGTACAACTGGCGCTCAAACGCCGCTGGTCCAATCAAGAAACATCCCGTAAGGAGTCTGGAAAATGATCAAGAAGAGCCTCGCCATCGTCGTCGCCGCGTGCGCAATGACCCTAACCCTGTCGGCTTGCGACAAGAAGGAAGAAGAAGGCCGCGCGGCACACGAAAAGCTGATGCGTGAGACCTGCCTGACCCTGTCGGACTGCGACAAGGATGCACTCGGCAATCCCAAGGGAGACGCCGCGGAGGCAGTAGAGAGAGTACCCGTTCCGGCTCCCGGTTCGGACACGACCGCATGGAAGATGTATCTCGCCGCCGTCGTCATGCTCAACATGGAAGGGGTCAAGAGCAATCGCCCGTACATGTATTTCGTTCCGGCCGGCGCCGAGGCAGAGCTTGAGCGCAGCAACCAGCTCGACAACGTGAAGACGGCGGTTGCACGCGGCGTGCTGCCGGGCAACATGCTGGCATTCGGCGGCCCTGATTCGAAGCTCACCGCCGATCTGATTGGCGATGCGTTCCAGGATGCACAGG
>JBEBXZ010000203.1:0-4895 GCA_040391335.1 Dokdonella fugitiva
TGTGAACTACCGCTCGCCCGACGGCCGTGCCGGTACGGCGGTGTATGACGCCGAGCTTGGTCTTGTCGACACGCAGACCCGCCAGCCGCTCCCCCAGGGCACGCAGACCTTCAAGTCGCAGGCGCAAGGAACGGCCGACGACGTGCTCGGCCAGTCGACGCAGAACCGCATCGACAAGCAGCTTATCGACGCCGCCGTCGCCAAGGACGTTGCTGTGCAGATGGGCGGCATGATCGCCACCGCGCCCGCTTCCCAGGGCGTGATCGGCACGACCACGTTGATGTTCTGTCCGTCGAGCTTGAAACGGGGATCTTCACGCACGCCCACTTCGAGCACCAGATCCCCGGCCGGACCGCCGGCAATGCCGGGATTGCCTTGCCCACTGAGGCGGATCTGCCTGCCCGGCTCGATGCCGGCCGGAATCTTGACTTCGAGGGTGCGCTCGCCCTGCACCGGATCGCGCAAGGTGATGCGCTCGCGTCCGCCGGTGAAGGCGGAGGCGAGATCGATCGTGATCTTCGCCTGCAGGTCGCTGCCGCGTCGCGGTCCGCTGCGCGCGCCATGCATGCCGGAGCCGCCCCGGCCGAACACCGATTCAAAGAAGTCGCTGAAATCCGCGCCTTCGAAACCGTCCTGCGCACCGGCACCACGCTGTCCACCGCGCCAGTTCGGTGGCGGCCGGAAATCATCACCCGCGCGATAGCCACCCGCGCGCAATTCGTCGTACTCGCGCCGGCGTTCGGCATCCTTGAGTGCTTCGTACGCTTCGTTGACCGCCTTGAACTTGTCCTCGGCGCCCGTTTCCTTGCTCACGTCCGGGTGGAACTTGCGGGCAAGACGGCGGTACGCCCGCTTGATGTCGGCGTCGGAAGCATCGGGCTTGACGCCCAAGGTGTCGTAGTAATCCTTGAACTGCATGCCTTACCTGTCTCGAGAAAACGAAAAGCCCGCGGCGATCGTCGCGCCGCGGGCCCAGATGGCTGGAACGGACGGCCGCGGATCAGGCGTTGATGGTAATCCGGCGCGGGGTCGTTTCGGGCTTCTTCGGGATCGAAATTTCAAGAACCCCATACTTGCCCGATGCAGTGATGCTGTCCGCATCGGCGCTATCCGGCAATGCGAAGCGACGATGGAAGTTGCCGTGCGCGCGCTCGGCGCGTGTCAATTTGCCATTCTGTTCGCCTGCTTCGGACTTGCGCTCCCCCTTGATCGTGAGGATGCCCTTGTCCATGTCGATCTGGATCGTTTGCGGATCGACGCCGGGAATATCCGCCAGGATCACGAAACGCTGGTCCTCCTCGCGGATGTCCACACGCGGCGCCCACTGGCTGGTGACGACATTCGAAGGATCGGAATCCTCGTTGTTGATGAATCGGTCAAACACCTGGCGCAGGTCGCGCTGCAGGCCGTTGCCGACGTTCAAGCTACCGTAACGGGCAATGCTCATGGTTATCCTCTTGCAATGATGTGCGGAGACTTGACACCGCGTTGGCAAACAACGTAGGGGCCAGGCCGAACGTTTCAAGGGCACGACGTGGCCGTATCATGCGCAGCCGCAACACGAGGCCACACCCATGATCAAGATCGGCGAACCGATCCCACCAGCCACCCTGAACACGCTCAGGGACGGCATCCAGCCTGTCACCACCGACGCGCTTTTCAAGGGCAGGAAAGTCGTGCTGTTTTCGGTGCCGGGCGCATTCACGCCGACCTGTTCAGCCCGGCATCTGCCCGGATACGCCGCGAAACTCGATGCGTTCGACGCACGCGGGATCGACGTTGCCTGCATGTCGGTCAACGATGCCTTCGTCATGGACGCCTGGGCGAAAAGCCAGGATGTCCCTGCGAGCCTGACCATGCTGGCCGATGGCAACGGTGCGTTTGCCGAATCGCTGGGACTCAAGTTCGATGCGAGTGCATTCGGCATGGGCCAGCGCGCAAAGCGCTTTGCGCTGTATGCCGAGGATGGCATCGTCAGGATCCTGCACGTCGAAGCACCGGGCGAGTTCAAGGTATCGAGTGCCGAAGCGATGCTCGAAGCGATCGACGCCTGAGTTTTCCGCGACGATCGGCGCTTCGCCGGGTCGGGGCGTGGGATCTGCCGCGCTCCGGCATGACAAAAATTCACGGATGCTGGGCCAAGCGTGGGTATATGGGCTGGCTCGCCCGAGACGGGACCCCGGCTTCCGCTGATTTCCCCGTCGAAAGACAACGCCGGCCCTTCCCGCACTTGCACTCGGAGCCAATCCGACTAGACTACGCGAAATTCTGAACTGGACGGTATAGTCCATCCCCTGATGCGGATCCCCCAACAATCCCTGCCCTGCGATCGCCAGCAGCGCATGCGCGAAGCGGCGCGTGCGCTATGGCTGGAACATGGCTATCGCACGAGCATGGATGCGGTTGCGCGTCGCGCGGGCTGCTCGAAGCAAACGGTCTATGCGCATTTTGGCAGCAAGGAAGGCTTGTTCCGTCATGTCGTGGCGGATCTCGTCGCGCCGCTGATGGCCAATCTCGACCTGCGCGATGGCGATTTCGAAACCACGCTGCTCAAGTTCGCCCTGGCGCATGCCGAGCAACTCGCCCAGCCCGACACCATTGCGCGCCGACGCATCCTGTTCAGCGAGGCCTCGCGTTTTCCGCATGAATCGCGCGCCCTGCTGCAAGGCGGGCTGGATGCGATCCAGGCGCGACTCGCCGAGTTGATCGAGGCTGCGATGAAGCGCGGTGAACTGCGCGAAGACGATGCCCATGTTGCTGCGGAGATGTTCATCGGCATGAGTTACGGTGCGGAAATCGAGCGGCAGTTCCTGGGCAGCCCCACCCGGCTGAGTCGCGATTCAAAGCAGCGCTGGGCGCGCCTGGCCGTTACCCATTTCATGAAAATCTATTCCCTATCGCCCCTTTGAATACCCAGGACGACTCCATGCAAACCGCCCTTCGCACCCTCGCGCCGATTCTCGCGGCCCTCACGCTCGTTGCATGCGGCAAGCCGCCCGCCCCGCCACCGCCGCCACCTGCCGAGGTCGGCGTCATCGAAGCGAAGCCGGAGGCGGTACCGCTCACCCGCGATCTGGTCGGTCGCCTGTCGCCGCTGCGGACCGCCGACGTGCGCGCACGCGTCAGTGGAGTCCTGCTCAAGCGCGTGTATGCCGAGGGCAGCGATGTGAAGGAAGGCGACGTCCTGTTCGAGATCGACCCGGCACCGCTCAAGGCCGCGCTCGGCGCCGCGCAGGCTTCGCTGGCCCAGGCCCGCGCCGCAGCGGTCAATGCCAAAGCGACCGCTGAACGCGCACGCGAACTGATCGCGAAGAACTACGTGTCGAAATCCGATTTCGACAATGCCCAGGCCAACGAGCGCACGACGGCCGCCGCCGTGCAGGGCGCGCAGTCGCAAGTGCAGACCGCGCAGATCAATCTTGGTTACGCCACGGTGCGGGCGCCGATTTCGGGCCGCGCGGGCCAGCAGCAGGTCACCGAAGGCGCTCTCGTTGGCCAGGGTACGGCGACACTGCTGACGACGATCGACCAGGTCGACACGCTGTATGCGAACTTCACGCTCGGCGTCAGCGATCTCGAACAACTGCGCAAGGCCGCTGCACAGGGCTCGGTCACTTTATTGGAAAGCAACAAAGTGGAAGTGCAGCTCACGCGACAGGACGGCACGCCACTGGGCCAGAAAGGCACGCTCGACTTCTCCGATGTCAGCGTCGATCCGGCGACCAGCACCGTCGCGTTGCGCGCGCAGATCGGCAATGCCGACCGCGCCCTGCTGCCCGGCATGTACGTCACGGGCCATCTCGGCCTCGGCCAGCTCAATGCGGCCTATCGCATTCCGCAAGCGGTCGTGCAGCGCGATACCCGCGGCGCCTACGTGCTTGCCATTGGCGCCGACGACAAGGTCGAGCGCCGCGACGTGAAGGCCGAGACCCTGGAGAAGGACGCGTGGATCGTCTCCTCGGGCATCGAGCCCGGCGATCGCCTGATCGCATCGGGAATCCAGAAGGCCAAGGTGGGCGACGTCGTCAAGCCGACGCCGTGGCAGCCGGAAGGCAAAGACGCTGCGGGCCCCGCCGCTCCTGCAAAACCGTAAGGGAGCATCCGCATGGCACAGTTCTTCATCGATCGCCCGATCTTCGCATGGGTCGTCGCTATCCTCATTTCGCTGGGCGGCGTGCTCGCGATCACGACGCTTGGCGTCGAATCCTACCCGAGCATCGCGCCGCCGCAGATCGTGGTCAACGCGAACTACAGCGGCGCCAGCGCCGACACGGCGGAAAAGACCGTCACCCAGGTCATCGAACAGCAACTCACCGGCATCGATCACCTGTTGTACTTCAGCTCGCAGTCGAGTTCGAACGGCCGCGTGTCGATCACGCTGACCTTCGAAAGTGGCACCGATCCCGACACCGCACAGGTCCAGGTGCAGAACAAGGTCGCGATCGCGACGCCGCGGCTGCCGCAGGAAGTGCAGCAGCAGGGTGTCACCGTGGCCAAGGCCAATGCCGGCTTCCTGATGCTCGTCGCATTGCGCTCGCAGGACGGCGCGATCGACCGCAACGCGTTGAACGACATCGTCGCCTCGCGCGTGCTCGACCAGATCTCGCGGGTCCCCGGCGTCGGCAGCACGCAGCAGTTCGGCTCCGAGTACTCGATGCGCATCTGGCTCGATCCGGTCAAGCTGCAGGGCTACAACCTCGCCGCCTCACAGGTGACTGCGGCGATCAGCGCACAGAACGTGCAGTTCGCCGCGGGCTCGATCGGCTCGCAGCCGGCGGAAGCAGGCCAGGCGTTCACCGCCACGATTTCCGCCGAGGGCCGCTTCACGCAACCCGAGCAGTTCGAGAACATCATCGTTCGCGCCAACAGCGATGGCACCACGGTGCGCCTGCGCG
>JBEBXZ010000204.1:0-4872 GCA_040391335.1 Dokdonella fugitiva
GTTCGCCCCGAGCGAACGATTGCGTTGCGTGTCATCCACCCACCAGCGCCCCGCCTCCGTATAGGTCGATCCACCGAGTGAAGGATCGCTGGTCATTCCCGTTTCGTTGACGTTCGCGATGCCGAGCTTCGAGCGGTCGAAACCGACGAACACGCTGGCATTGGTCAGTGGCGAGGGTTGCCATTCCCATTGCAGCGTGAAGCCCATCGTGTCGAGCTTCTGTCGCCCGAGCGTCGCGTCGTAGTCGTTCCAGTCGGCGCGTACGCTGGCGGACAAGGTCATGTCGTCACGCGGCGCAAGCGTCGCCATCAGGTCGACCTTGTTCTGGTCGCGGCTGGCCATGTCGTATTTGCGCAGCGCATCGACCGTATGCGCGGGAATGCCGCCTTCAGGCTCGACGAAGCCCGGCAGCGATTCCGAGAACGTGAATTCGTAGGGATCGTAGTTGTAGGTATCGCCATCCCGACGCAGGTAGACGTAGTTCGCGCGCAGCGTAAGCCAGTCGATACCTCGATTCATCCAGTTGAGCTTGACGCTGGTGTCGTCGATCTTCCTGCGTTCGCGATGCTCCGGTTCGTTGCGCGTGAAGATCACGGTCGCACCGAGCGTGTTCGTCGAGGACAGGCGCCAGTCGAATCCGGCGTTCGCTTCCGTGTTCTGCGTATCCAGCGGCAGGCTCATGACGCGGGTGACGATCGATGCGCCGGTCACCGGATTCCAGATGCCGGATTCCCCCGGCACGACCGATCCCTGCGAGCCGTTCTCCGCGACGTATCCGTATTCACCGGTCAACGGGTTGTAGGCGAGGTAGGTGTTGCGATAGTCCTCGCGGTAGAAACGCAGGCCGCCGCGCCAGGTCAGCGCATTCGTCGGCTGCAACACGAAGCGCGCATCGAAGAGATCGGTATCGATGCGCATGTCGGCCGTCTTGCGTGACAAGGCATCGGTCGTGTTCCAGTTCGCGCAGGAATAGAGAAATGGATTGTTCGGCCCGACCTGGCCATTGCCGACCAGGTCGATGCCGAAGGTGCCGGTGCAATTGGTCGGCGCGAGCAGGTCGTCGTTCTGCCGCATCGTCGCCGTCGACGCGGTCAGCGAGAACTGTCCATTCATCGGCAAGGCGCGTGTCAATGTGGCGCGCAGGTTGTGGTAATCGTTGTCCGGCTCGCTCGAGAACTGACCGCTGGTCAGCTGTGCCGATGCGCTCGGCGGACCTCCGACCACGTTCCAGAGGGAAAACGGCACCTCGTACGTGAAGCCGGTACGCGCGGAACGATAGAAAGACCCCGAATACCCGATGTCGGCACGCCAGACATTGCCGGCGAAGCGCAGCCCGAGATTGGTGTTGATGGTCGAATCCTCGATCGGTCGTGGCGTCTCGTAGACGCCGCCGTTGTCGGCGAACGCGAAGTTGAAGAAGAATGGCCCACCGAATGGACGCGCACCCTCGCGCGTCTCGTTGGTGAAATTCGCATAGCCGGTCCATCGACGATCGAAGAAATAGCTGAGGCCCAGACCTTGTTTGTCGCGGTTGACCTGCAAGCTGCGCTCCGGCGCTGCAGCCGACACGGCGGCGACCTGCGCGGGCGTGCTCGCACCGGGAACGAGCCCGTCGACGAGCGTCAGGTTGTTGGTGCCGACACCGTTCCAGATCGAGCGCGCATTGCCACTGAGGACGTTCGGCGTGGAGCGTGTGAATGCCTCGATCTTGTAGCTGCCCGCGCGACCGATGACACCCTTCAGGTAGTTGTTGTGTTCACTGAGGTAACTGCCACGGACATCCACGTAGCTTCCATCGGAAGGTCGCGCCGCATGGAAATCGAACAGGCCGATCACCAGGCCATCGTTGCTCCAGTCGCTGTAGCGCTGCCAGATCGCATTGCGCGTATCGCCGCCCGCGCCCAGGTATCCGAACTCGATCGAACCATGCGTCTGCCAATCGCCGCCCGCCACGATCTCCGGCGATTCGGCAGGACACATGTAGAGAAACCCCGTGGGCGTGCGGCTTTCGCCTGGCCTGAGCCAGGTCGTGCCGCGCGCATTCCTGGGCTGGGAATGGCTCCCCGCGCTGGGATCGAGTTTGTTGGCAATCCACAAGTCGACGCCTACCCCGCTATCGGCAAGCGCAGTCAGCGGTGCGGACAATGCCATCAGCAGGGCGATCGACAACGGCGAGCGAAGCAGGAGCGGTTTCGATACGTTCATGACTGCCTCCTCACTTGTGCAAGCGTGGACCGGACGGATTGTTCGATCCGTGAATCTGGGCGTGGCAGGTGATGCAGCTGCGCCCCATCAAGCGCTCATCGGGGTTCGGCCCGTTGGCCAGCGAGCCGGGCATTTGCAGATCGTTCGGATGCCGCAGGTGCGAATGGCATTGCTGGCACAGGAACGGTGTCGGCGCGACCAGCAGGCTGGCCTGGTTCGAACCATGCGGCGTATGGCAATTCAGGCAACTGCCGCGCACGGGCGCATGTTCGAACAGGAAGGGTCCGCGCTTCTCGGCATGGCATTGCGTGCAGGTTTCGTTGACCGTATTGGTCTTCAGCAGCGGGTTGGTCAGCGAGCCATGCGGATTGTGGCAATCCGCGCACGTCATCTGGCCTTCGGGCAATGGCATGTGCGAACGACGATCGAACTGCGCGCGGATGTCGCGATGGCAGGTCGAACAGGTCTCGTTGATCGATGCACGCGCCATGGAACCTTCCGGCGAGAACTTGCCCATCGGGTTGTGGCAATCGCTGCAGGACAGATCGTTGCGCTGGTGCACCGAGCCGAGCCAGTGATCGCGCGCGCCACCCTGGTGGCAGGTCAGGCAGGTCTCGGTCTGGACCTTCTTCGGCGTACCCGAACCCTGCGTGAAACCGATGATCAGGCCTTTCTGCATCGGGTCCTGCGCATGTGCCGAACCTGCGCCGTGGCAGGCTTCGCAAACCGGCGCCGCCGGATCGCCCTGTGCCGCGGCACGCAGTCCAAGTGCATGGATCGTGTGACTGAAGTGGTCGTTTTCCAGCGCATGGCATGCGGTGCAGATCGCTTCGCCGGTCGGCTTTGCCTCAGGCGCCGCAGGATTGGCCGGAATGCTCGCGTAGGCGAACCCCGGCGCCACGCGCGCATGCGCCTCGACCGGGCCGTCGCCGGAGAGATTGGTCGGCGGCAACATGCGTTCGAGATCGGATTTCGTCTGTTGCGCCGAAGCGACGGGGAACACCAGCAGGATCGCCGAAGCCGCGAAGCACGCCGCCACCGCAACGATCGAAAACGTCTTTGCCCCAGCCATAACCCCTCCCACCTGCGGTTCCACGACGCCTGTCCCCCTTCGTCGAAGGGATGCAGGCGCACCAAGCCGTCGCAGTGGAAAACGGGGGGCGGGTGTCTGGAGACATCCGCATGCAACGAAGGACCCGCGTCATGAACTGGCGATGGCTGTCATGTCGTGCTTCCGGAACAGGCACCCCTGCGGCCCATCCGGATTTCGTGCGACCGGACACTGGTCGCCTTTTGATACCGCGCCTATAGTCGGCCCATTTTCCGGCATGCGCAACAAGGCACCAACTTGAAACCAAAGCACATTCATACCACCAGCAACTGCAAGCCTTTCACCGAACTGCTCGCGCGTATCGGCGACAAGTGGAGCGTCTTCGTCGTGATGCTGCTCGGCGAGGGACCGATGCGCTTCACCGAGATCAAGCGCGCCACCGGCAGCGTCTCGCAGAAGATGCTCACGCTGACCTTGCGCGGACTCGAGCGCGACGGCTTCGTCACGCGCTCGGTGTTCGCCACGAGCCCGCCACGGGTCGAATATGCACTGACCGAACTGGGCCAGTCGCTCAAGATTCCCGTCAATGCACTCGGCGAATGGGCATTCGCAAACCATCCCGAGGTGGAAGACGCACGCAGGAAATTCGACCTCGCGCATGCCGCGAGCGCGACCGCGGGGACAGACCAGACGGCGGACGCATGAGCTGCGATTCGGCGACCGCGGGGCGCTCATGATTCCCACACGGGGCGCACCGTTCCTGATCGCCGCGATGTTGCTTCCCGGCGCTTCCATGGCGTGACGCGCGCTGCGATGCACGCAGCGATCGCCCTGCCGGCACCGGTGTCGTATGGGTCTCGCACTTCTGGTACGGGACGACGTCGGCTATCGTGCGCTCCCGCACAGGCCTTCGCACCATGCCGATCACGTTCCAACCGATTGCCCACGTCCGCTCGCCGTACGCGAGGCGCATCGATGCACCGCACCAGTCGACCGTCGTCGAGGGTACCGAGACCGGAAGCGTCGCCGAAGCACTGATCGTCTTCGTCGAGGGATTTCCGGCCGCCGCCTATCGCGATCTCGCGGGCTTCGAGCGCATCTGGGTCGTGTTCGTGTTCGACCGCAGCGACGGCTGGAAGGCCGAGGTGCGGCCACCGCGCGGAGGACCGAAGCGCAGCGTCCTTGCGACGCGCTCGCCGCATCGTCCGAATGCGGTCGGCCTGTCCGCGATCGAGCTCGTCGCGGTCGAGGACGCGGCCTTGCGCGTGCGCGGCATCGACCTGCTCGACGGCACGCCGATCCTCGACATCAAACCCTATGTGCCTTACGCCGACGCGTTCGTGCGCTCGCGCGCCGGCTGGATCGACGAGATCGATGCGGCGCAGGGAACGCATTCGGCGCCGGGGCCACGCAAACCGCGCTGAGCAGCCTCGCGCGGAACGCAGGCCGGATCGCGCATGGCGCGCAATCCGGTCCGCTCCACCAGCTCAATGGCCGCTCGGCGCGCCGTGACGGCTGGCTTCGAACAGGAACCACGTACGCCGCTCGGTCTCGTCGATCCAGTTCTCGATCAGGCTCGCGGTCGCGATGTCGCGGTGTTCGTCACAGACATCGTG
>JBEBXZ010000205.1:0-4867 GCA_040391335.1 Dokdonella fugitiva
TGGACGTTCGGCGTGCGCGCGCTGTACGGCACTCTGGCCGAGCGGGGCCTGTACACGACCGCGCCGAATCCGCGCGTCGGCTGCGTGATCGCGCACGGCGAAAGCGTGGCCGGCGAAGGCTGGCATCGTCGCGCGGGCGGCCCGCACGCGGAAATTCTCGCATTGCGCGAAGCGGGAGAACGCGCGCGCGGCGCGACCGCCTACGTCACCCTCGAACCCTGCGGTCTGCACGGGCGCACGCCACCGTGCGCGGATGCGCTGATCGCCGCCGGCGTGGCGCGCGTCGTCATCGCCAGCAGCGATGCCTTCCAGCGCGAAGGTGGCGCGATCGAACGCATGCGTGCGGCAGGCATCGCCGTCGAGACCGGTTTGATGGAAAGCGCGGCGCGCGAACTCAATCGCGGCTTCTTCGCTCGCGTCGAACGCGGACGACCGTGGCTGCGCGTGAAGCTGGCGATGAGCCTCGATGGACGCACCGGACTCGCCAATGGCGAATCGAAATGGATCACGGGCGATGCCGCGCGCACCGACGTGCAGCGCTGGCGCGCGCGCAGTTCGGCGATCCTGACGGCCAGCGGCACCGTGCTCGCGGACGATCCGCGTCTGACCGTGCGCGGCCTGCCAACGATGCCGGCTCGCAATGTTGATGCGCCGTCGATCGCTCCCTTGCGCGTGATCCTTGATCGCCAACTGGTCACGCCGCGCGGCGCGCATGTGCTCGATGGCAGCGCGCCGAGCTTGCTCCTGCACGCCTCCGGCGTCGCGCCGCATGACGATCGTTTCGCGAACGTCGAATGCGTGCCCGTTGAAAACAGCGAGGATCGACTCGATCTGCAAGCGGTGTTTTCGATTCTCGCGGCGCGCGGGGTCAACGAAGTGCAGGTCGAGGCAGGGCCGGTGCTGGGTGGCGCCCTGTTTGCCGCGGGGTGGGTCGACGAACTGCTTTTGTATGTCGCGCCAGTATTTCTCGGCGATCAGGCGCGACCGTTGCTCGGCTTGCCGTTGCTGAGCGATATGGCCGATCGCTGGCGACTGCGTGTGGTCGACCAGCGTCAGGTCGGAGCGGACTGGCGCCTGTTGTTGCGTCCCTTGGAGCAAAGTTGATGTTTACCGGAATCATCCAGGCGCTGGGTCGCATCGCGGGCAGCGAGGAGCGCGGCGGCGATCGCCGGCTTGTCGTCGAAACCGCAGGACTCGACCTGTCCGACGTCAACGAAGGCGACAGCATCGCCGTGTCCGGCGTCTGCCTGACGGCGCTCGATATCGACGGCTCGCGGTTCGCCGCGGACGTCTCGATCGAAACCCTCAACCTCACGACGATCGGCCAGTTGCAGGTCGGCGATACCGTGAATCTCGAGAAAGCCCTGCGCCTCGCCGATCGCCTCGGTGGGCATCTGGTCTCAGGTCATGTCGATGGTCGCGCCACGGTGATCGACATCCACGATGACGGGCGCTCGCAGCGCTGGACGTTCGAGGTTCCTGTGCCACTCGCGCGCTATATCGCGAGCAAGGGGTCGATCTGCCTCGATGGTGTGAGCCTGACCGTCAACGAAGTCGAGGGCCAGCGTGTCGGCGTGAACCTGATGCCGCATACCCAAGGCGTGACGACGTTCGGATCGCGCCGCGTCGGCGACCTCGTGAATCTCGAAGTCGACCTGATGGCACGCTACGCCGAACGTCTGGGCAGCCAGTCGTGATCGCGCGCCGCGCGATATTCCTCCCGTTCCATTCAAGGCATCGGCGCAGGCCCGATGCGCAAGGCAGAATCCCATGAGCTTCAACACGATCCCTGAAATCCTCGATGACATCCGCGCGGGCCGCATGGTCATCATCCTCGATGACGAGGATCGCGAGAACGAAGGCGATCTCGTCATGGCAGCGGAAAAGGTACGCCCCGAAGACATCAATTTCATGGTGCGCGAAGCGCGTGGCCTGGTCTGCCTGACGCTGACCGGAGCGCGCTGTCGCCAGCTCGGCCTCAAGCCGATGGTGCACAACAATACTTCGCAGCATCACACCAATTTCACGGTGTCGATCGAAGCGGCGGAAGGCGTGACGACCGGCATCTCGGCCTACGATCGCGCGCATACGATCCGCACCGCGGTCGCCGCCGATGCGCGACCGGAAGACCTTTCGCAGCCGGGTCACATCTTTCCGCTGACCTCGCAGGTCGGTGGCGTGCTGGTGCGCGCCGGACATACCGAGGCGGCGACCGATCTCGCGGCGATGGCGGGATTCGAACCGGCTGGCGTGATCGTCGAAGTGCTTGCGGATGACGGCACGATGGCGCGGCGTCCGGCACTGGAGGCATTTGCGCAGAAGCACGGCTTGAAGATCGGTACGATCGCCGATCTGATCCGCTACCGCCTGCAGACCGAGAAGACCGTCGAGCGCGTCAGCGACGTGCCGGTGGACACCGAGTTCGGTGCGTTCCGGCTCGTGGTCTGGCGCGACATCGTGCGCAAGGCGCTGCATTTCGCGCTGGTGCGCGGCACGATCGACGATGGCGCCCCGGTGCTGACGCGCGTGCATGTACGCAACACGCTTTCCGATGTGCTGCATCTGAAGCGTGATGACCTCGGATTGACCGTGACTGCCGCCTTGCGCCGGATCGCAGACGAGGATCGCGGCGTCGTCGTCGTACTCAGCGAAGCGGGCGAGAGCGAAGCGCTGCTCGACCGCCTCGGCGCGACGCACGGTAGCGTCGAGGCGGATCCCGCGAGCGAATGGCGTCAACATGGCCTGGGTGCCCAGATCCTGTGCGATCTCGGCGTGTGCCATCTGCGCGTGCTCGGCACGCCACGCAAACTGGTCGGCCTGGCCGGATTCGATCTGGATGTTGTCGGCTATGAAGATGTCGCGGGCCGCGCCGTGTGAGCGATGTAGCATTGTGCGTCGGTCGGGGAACGCGATTGAATTATCAGTTGCCGGTTCTGACGAACATCGAAACCGGGATCAGCTTTTCAACGAATCCTTCCTATGCCGTGAATCGGATTCGAAATATCGCTTGCCCGACGGCGGATTCAATACAGGTTCGCGCACTCATCCGTTTTGCATTTATCGAAAAGATCTCGGCGCATCTTCCAGGCTTGCTCGGTGCCCGATTCCGGCAAGCGCCCTCGTTCATATGTGGTCTCGCGAAAATATCCGCACCTTTTGGTTTTGACGGTGATGGATACGAGGCGTTTGGCGAATTTTGCGGCAGCAGGGGGGAGGACTCTTGTTATCGAGGGGCTCGACGCTGGTTGACTGGACGTAAACGTTGGTGGGAGCTGCTAGCGGCCGATAGCTACCTGCTGTGAGCGCCAGCTAACCTTGACCAATTACCTGAATAACGTCACGGGCACGGCTATCGACTTTCCGCCAGCGGCGCACCGAGGGCTGCATCTGACGGCCACCAAGGCCCTATTTTGTTGAAAAGCGGGTATAGCGCTGTTTAGCGATGCCGTTCACCAACCGCATTGCGGGTGCTGTGGTCCTCTCGGGGCGAACGACCAAAAAACGCTTTATAGGCGCGGCTGAAGGCCGCCTCAGACTCATAGCCCACCGCAAAACCGACGTCGCCGATCCGGCTGGTGTGGGTGGCCAGCATGGTTTTGGCCAGCGTCAGCCGCCATTCGTTCTGATAGCGCAGGGGCGCGCGCCCGATCAGGGTGCTGAAGCGTTCACAGAAGCTGGAGCGCGACATACCGGCCAGCTTCGCCAGCGCCTCGATTCGCCACTGTTGCCTGGGCTGTTCATGAATGGCCCTGAGCACGCGGGCGATGCGGGCGTCGGACAAACCGCCCAGCCACCCGGACGCGGCTCCTTGCTGAACCCAGGTGCGCAGCACGCGGATAACAGTGAGGTCAATCAACCGCGACACCATCAATGCACCGCCCGGTTGCACGTCGTGGGCTTCCAGCAGCATGAAATGCAACAGGCCTTCGGACCACGGCGCCGCGTCGCCCTGCTTGATATGAATTAGCCAGGGCAGGGCAAATAGCATGGCGCGAAAGCTGCCGGCATCGAACCAGAAACGGCAGATGGCGACCGTGGTGGGGCCGTCGCAAGCGGTGACCTGCAGTTTTTCCAGGGTGTGGGGCAGCAGGAAAATATCGCCGGGTTCCAGCAGTGTGGCGGGCTGGTCGTCGCGCTGAATCCGCAGCCGACCGCTTTGCAGCAGGCACACGTGGGCGCTGTTGCAGTCCAGCGCCAGGGGTTCGCCGGGTTCGAGGGTGGAGGAGTAAACGCGGTCACCGGTCAAGCGCATTTGCGCGAGTACCTGGGAGAGCAGGTCGCCGGTGGCGAAACCTTCTAGCTGCATTTCCGGAAGAATGGTCAAGTGTTCCGGTGAATTGGTCATGTAGAGCTGGCCGCGCTTTGACTAACGTAGGCCGCAAGCATAGCCCACCGCTGCGCTTGGCCAGAAGCGCTCCAGCACCACCCCGGCAGCGAAGAACTATGCCGATCATCCAACCAGAAGGAAGTGCTCAATGTTCGGAATCTCTGCCCTTGGCTGGGTACATACGCTGGGTAGCCTGCCCGCCATTCCGCTGGCCGCTTATATGTTCGCGCGCCATGGGCGCATCGTTCCCCGGTCCAAACCCGGCCTGGCTTATCTGGTATTTATGCTGCTGGGCGCCGGCTCGGTGTTTCTGATTGCCAAGCAGCCGGTGAGCAATGCCATCGCGGTGCTCACCCTGGTGTTGCTGCTGGCCGGCTATGGAATAGGGGGCATACGTTCGCTTGGCCGCGCAGGTGTGTACGTGGAAACCATTTTGCTCAGCGTGACGGCGTTCTTTTTGATGCTGCCCACTGTCTCTGAAGTGCTGCGCCGTGTGCCGGATGGCCTCCCCTTCGTTACGGACCTGCATTCGCCGCTGCT
>JBEBXZ010000206.1:0-4859 GCA_040391335.1 Dokdonella fugitiva
CGTCGAATGACGAGGAAGGCATCGAGGCCCAGGATGCGCAAGCCGGGGATCTTCGCGATCACCTGCTCTGGCAGTTGAACCTCACGCCGCTTTCATTGCGTGAGCGCGCCATCGCGACGGCCATCATCGAAGCCGTGAACGACGACGGCTCTCTCGAGGAATCCAACGAGTCTCTGTGCCAGAGCCTGTCCGACCTGTTTGTCACCAACGATGCCGAGATCGAATCGGTACGTCACCGCGTGCAGCGTTTCGATCCGATCGGTGTCGCCGCGCGGACTCTGCGCGAATGCCTGGACGTGCAGCTCGAAGCACTGGCCGACAGCACGCCATGCCTCGAGTTGGCGCGCAGGATTGTCGCCGAGCATCTCGAAACCGTCGCGCGCAATGACCGCGTGCGGCTCTGCCAGCGCCTGCGTGCGACACCCGCTGATCTCGACACCGCGATTGACCTCGTTCGTTCGCTGCAACCCAAACCCGGCGCCGGATACTCGAACAGTCCGGCGGAATTCGTCGCACCGGATGCCTATGTGCACAAGGTGAATGGACGCTGGCAGGTATCGCTGTCACCCTCATGCCAGCCGCGGCTGACGATCAACGAACACTATGCGAGCCTGATCGCGCGCGCGCGCCGCGACGACGCGAACTATCTGCGTGGGCAATTGCAGGAAGCGCGCTGGCTGATCAAGAGCCTCAAGACCCGCGCCGAAACGATGCTCAAGGTCGCCCAGGCGATCGTCCACGCACAGGAAGCGTTTCTCGAATTTGGCCCCGAAGCAATGCGTCCGCTCGTGTTGCGCGACGTCGCCGAGGAAATCGAGATGCATGAATCCACCGTTTCCCGCGTGACCACGCGCAAATACCTGCACACCCCGCGCGGCACGTTCGAGTTCAAGTATTTCTTTTCGAGCGGCGTTTCCACCGTTGATGGCGGCGCGGCTTCGGCAACGGCGATCCAGGCCATGATCCGGAAATTGATTGACGACGAGAAAGCAGTACGTCCGCTTTCCGATCAGGCACTTACTGTTGAACTCAATCGCCGCGGCATCAGCGTGGCGCGACGCACCGTGGCGAAATATCGCGAGGCACTCAACATCCCGTCGTCCAACGATCGATGCCGGCTGGATTGATCACTACATAAATTTCATGCCGTTTGGGGAACACTAGCCAACAGCAAAGGTCGAAACAACAGGAAACAACGGTTTCAACCGGAACCTCCTGAACTCGTGGAGGTTCCCTCAGGGCCGACGCCGTCGGTCCGCCAACGAAGGAGGCTGTCATGCAGATCACGATCAAAGGCCATCAGATCGAAGTCACTCCCGCATTGCGTGAGCATACGGAAGGAAAGATGGAACGACTGACCCGGCATTTTGACCACCTTCACGAATTATCGATTGTGCTCGGCATAGAAAAGCTGCTGCACAAAGCCGAAGCCACGATCCTCGTTTCCGGCAAGGCCCTGCATGCCGATGCGGTCGCTGCCGACATGTATTCGGCGATTGATGCGCTCGCCGACAAGCTGACGGCCCAGGTGCGCAAGCACAAGGAAAAGCTCACCAACCACCATCCCGAAGAGGTTCGTGCCGCGCGCTACGAATAATCTGGTTGTGCTTTACGTCCGGCCCGCGTCAGCGGGCCGGACGATCGTCCCCCCGCACCGGCAAGCGCCCGTCAGGAACAAGACTTCCGGAATGCGCGCGCTTCCGCGTGACCGCCACGCAAATACGAGCCTGCAGCACAGATGAGGCTTTCGCTGCCTGATATTTCTCGACGATCAGCCCAGCCACTCGATTGCCCGCAACTTTCGCCATGAACGGCATCGCGATGCGATACTGCGTGCCTCGCTGACAAGATCCCGCGCCCACGCATGCCTTTTCTCGACCTTCTGTCCACAGAGCGCGTGCGCACCGATCTCGTGGTTGCAGACAAAGCTGCCCTCCTCGACAGCATCGCCAAGCTGCTGGCGGAATCCCCCGACGAGGAAAATGCGATTCGCCAGGCACTCGGCGAGCGGGAAAGCCAGGGTTCTACCGGCCTCGGCCGTGGAGTGGCCATTCCGCATGGCCGCATTGGTGCGCTGGACAAGGCGCGCGCTGCCTTCGTGCGACTCGACGAGCCGCTCGATTTCAGCTCGATCGATAGCCGTCCGGTCGATTTGATCGCCGCCCTCGTGGTTCCGGCACATTTCACCGATCAGCACCTGCAACTGCTCGGCGAACTGGCCGAGATCTTTTCGGATTCCGAACTGACGGCGCGATTGCGCGCTACCGCAGATGCCTGCGCGCTGCGAGCGGAACTGGCAGAATTTGCGGCAAACCGAACCTGAGATCGCGCATGGACAGACTGACTTCCCGCCAGCTCTACGACGCCGTCGGCGAACGCATGCAGTTGCGCTGGGTGGCAGGCCTGCGCGGTGAGAATCGCGCGATCGAGCCCGGCGACAAGCAGTCGCGGCGGCCATCGCAGATCGGCTATCTCAACATCATCTATCCGAACAAGGTGCAGATCATCGGCACCGAGGAACTCGAGTACCTCGACGGACTGGACTCACGCCAGCGCTGGGAAACGATCGAGAAGATCATGGCGTATCGTTCGATCGCGCTGATCGTGACCAAGGACCAGCCGATTCCCGGGGACCTGCGCGAGGCCGCCGAAGAATCACAGACACCGCTGTGGGGCAGCCCCAAGCGTGGGCACGAGTTGCTGACCTACCTGCAATACCATCTGGCGCGCGGACTGGCGCGACAGATCACGATGCACGGCGTGTTGATGGAAGTGAATTCGATCGGCGTGTTGATCACCGGCGAGAGCGGCACCGGCAAGAGCGAGCTGGCCCTGGAACTGATTACCCGTGGCCACCGCCTGGTCGCTGACGATGCGCCGGAGTTCACGCTGATCGCCCCCGACGTGATCGACGGCACCTGCCCCGAAATGTTGCGCGACCTGCTCGAAGTGCGCGGACTGGGCGTGCTCAACATCCGCGAGATGTTCGGTCATACCTCGGTAAAACCCTCGAAATACCTGCGCCTGATAGTCCACCTTGAGCCGATCACGCAAAGCGGTGCGAACGATGCGATGAAACGACTGTATGGCGATGTCGGCTACCGCGACGTGCTCGATGTGCCGATTCCGCAGATCGTCATTCCGGTCGCCTCCGGCCGCAATATCGCGGTGCTCGCGGAAGCCGCCGTGCGCAGCCACATGCTGAAGACCAAGGGTTTTGATCCGGCCCAGACGTTCATCGACCGCCAGGCGCACCAGCTGCGCCGCCTGCCCCCCTGGTGACGCCTTGACCGCCCCTTTCCACCCGGCCGGAAAAACCCGGTTGATCGTCGTCAGCGGACTCTCGGGCTCCGGCAAATCGGTTGCGCTGCGCACGCTGGAAGATCTCGACTACTACTGCGTCGACAACCTGCCAAGCGCACTGATGCCTGCCTTCGTGCGCGCGGTGACCGAAGATGCCGGCGGCCTGCATCCAAAGCTTGCCGTCGGCGTCGATGTACGCAACCGTGCCGACGATCTCGATCGGCTGCCCGGCGTGCTTGCCAGCCTTGCCGATGTCGGCATCGACTACGAACTGGTCTATCTCGATACGCGCGACGAGGTGCTGATCAAGCGCTACTCGGAAACCCGCCGTCGCCACCCGCTTTCCGGTGACGGCCTGGGTCTCGCCGATGCGATCGCGGCCGAGCGCAAGCTCATGCGCCAGGTCGCGGCGATCGCCGATCGCGTGATCGATACCAGTGAACTGAACGTGCACCAGTTGCGTCGACTGGTCATTGCCGAACTCGGCATGCAAGCCGGCTCGCTGACCTTGCTGTTCGAGTCCTTCGCCTACAAGCGCGGCGTCCCGACCGATGCGGATTTCGTGTTCGATGCGCGCTGCCTGCCGAATCCGCACTGGAATGCGCAGTTGCGTCCACTGTCAGGAAGAGATGCACCGGTTCGCGAATGGCTCGCCCAGCAGGCGGATGTCACCCTGTATCACGAACATCTGCAGAATTTCCTGGAAACCTGGCTGCCCCGCTTCAAGAACGAGGGCCGCAGCTACGTGACCATCTGTATCGGCTGCACGGGCGGTCGCCATCGCTCGGTGCATCTGGTCGAGCGACTGGCCGAGCACTTTCGCCGCGACTATGCCCAAGTCCTCACCTACCACCGTGAACTCGAATAATTTCACGCCGATGCGCCTATCCGATCTCCCGTCATCCCGCGTTGTCGGTTACCCTGATCAACTGGTGCGCTGCCACATAGCGCCGGTCCCGGAAGCACTTCAATGAGCGTCGGTGTTCTGCTGTTGACACATGAAGCGATGGGCGCCGCGCTCATGGGTGCCGCGCGCCATGTGCTCGGCAAACTGCCGCTGCCGGTGGATGTCATCGAAGTCGATGCCGGTGCGGATCCGGATTGCACGTTGACAGCCGCAGCAGCGCAGGCCCGCGGTCTCGACCACGGCGACGGCGTGCTCGTGCTGACCGACCTGTACGGCGCCACGCCGTGCAATGTCGCACAGCGCCTGCCGGCACTTGGACTCAACATGCATTGCGTTTCAGGATTGAATTTGCCGATGTTGCTGCGCGTCCTGAACTATCCCGAACAATCCCTGCACGAACTCGCGCAAACCGCTGCCAGCGGTGGACGCGGAGGAATCTTCATCGACCATGCTTGAACGCGAAGTCACCATCAGCAACAAGCTCGGCCTGCATGCGCGAGCTTCCGCGAAGCTCGTGCAGACCCTGCACGGCTTCCAGTCCAGCGTCTTCATGGGCTACCGCGGAAAAGAGGTCAATGCCAAGAGCATCATGGGCGTGATGATGCTCGCCGCGGGCCTCGGCGCGGTACTCACGCTGCGCGCAGACGGC
>JBEBXZ010000207.1:0-4857 GCA_040391335.1 Dokdonella fugitiva
TGAACCTGACATTGCTTGCGGCCCTCCTGGCCGCAGGCATGAGTTGCGCTGCGGCGGTACAGCCTGACGCCTCAGTGAGTTATTCGACAGCTGTCGGCAAGAGCAATCCTGCCCAGCGACCCGACGTATTCGTCTCACCCACCGGCACTGGTTGCGATGCATCCACGCCGGACATCATCATCCATGATGACGGTCAGTCCGAAAATGGATACGGATTCTCCGCCACCACCGTGACGGAAGGTCGCATAGTCGACAAGTTCACCCCCACTAACTATCCGGCCACGTTCTCCACGGCGTGCTTCGCGTTCATCACGAACACCGGCATCACCTCGGCCAATGTCGAAATCGTGGTCTATGCGGATGACGGCGCCGGAGGCACTCCCGGCACGCTCCTCGGCAGCCTGCCCGTGGTCGTCGCACCGATATCGATCGCTGGACTTCCATTCACACCGACCTTCCAGGCTTTCGATATTTCGAGTCTCAACCTGAACATTCCCTCAGGGTCTGTATATATCGGCGCAAAATGGATCCCAACCGGGCTTGCCGGGCTGTTCGTCGGCTCCGACGAAACACCTGCGACCGCGCATGCGGAGGGCAAGTTCTGGGCCAATACGGGTCCGTGGCAGGAAATGGGCAACGGCGGCACGATCAACCCCAACTACCGCGCGCTCAATGTTCGTGCGGTACAGGGCTCGCTCGGGCCAGGCGCACCTTCGCTTTCGAAGGCATTTGCGCCAGCCCAGGTATTGGCCAACGTGCCGAGCACGCTGACGCTCACGTTGCGCAATACGACGCAGCCGACCGCAGCCGTGCTCAACACCGTGCTCACCGACACCTTCCCGACCGGACTCGTGGTTGCCGCAACACCGGCAGCCTCGACCACCTGTTCGGGCGGCACGGTCACCGCAGTCGCAGGCAGTGGATCCGTCTCGCTCAGCACCGGGGCGACGATTCCCGCAAACGGCACCTGCACGGTCACCGTCAACGTCTCCTCGCCCACCGACTCGACCTACGTTAATACGATTCCGGCCGGCGCACTGGCGACGAACCATGGCGACAACTCGGGTGCGGCGACTGCCACCCTCAAAGTCGGCTTCACATTCCCCGAGCCTTATTGCCCCGTCAGTTTCCCGAGCAATGTCGAGCCGATCACCAAGGTCGTCGTGGCCGGGATCAGCAACACCTCCTCGCCGACCCTGAACGGAACGCCCGCACTCGAGAACTTCACGGCCACGCTTGGCGCCGTCAATCCAGGGCTGTCGTATCCGATCACGGTCGAAGGCAATACGGATGGCAACTTCACTACCCAGGTCAAAGCCTATGCCGACTGGAACCACAACGGCGTGTTCACCGATGCAGGCGAGGCCTACACGATCGGCGCGATCGTGAACTCGACTGGCGTCGACGGCATCCAGGCCATCGGCACCATTGCTGTTCCGGCAGGCGCCACGCCCGGCGACACCCGCTTCCGCGTCATCAAGCTGTTCGGGTCGACCGCCAATCCGCAGCCGTGCAACACGACGGGTTACGGCCAGGCCGAGGACTACACGCTGACGGTCGATGCAGGTACCGGCAATCCGCCGGTTGCGACCGTTACACCGGCTTCGCTGGCACTAACCGCACCCTCGGGCGGCACGGCAACGGACACGATCGACATCGCGAATGCCGCAGGCAGCAATCCGCTGATCTGGTCGATCGAAGCACGCGGTGCTTCCGCTCCGATTCTGCAGGCCTACAGCTCCAAGTCGGCTTTGCGGGACCCGATCGTCGCATTGCAGCTCTCGCAGCAGGCGGTTCGCCAGAATGTATTCACGGCGAGCGGCATTTCCGGGCTGCACGCTGCCGAGCGTCCATGGGCACCAGCCGGTTCGATCCTTTTCTCTCTCGATGATGGCGGCTACGAGAACGCGATCGGCTGGACCGACGCGGATACCGACACCGAGAACGCGGCGATCTGGGTGAATCGCTTTACGGCCAGTTCGGCACTGACCATCGATTCCGTATCGATCCTGTGGCCGACGATCAACATCGGTACCGTCGTGGGCAAGCAGGTCAATCTGGTCGCCTACTACGATGCAGATGGCGACGGGGACCCGGGCAACGCCGTCCGTCTCGGCACCGACAACCTGATCACGATCGCCAGCCTCGATTCGTTCCTCACCTACACCACGAGCTTCACGGTTCCGGCTGCGGGTGACGTCTACATCGGCTTCGTCAATTCCTACGCGAACGGTGGCACGACGCCTGCGCTCTACCCGGCGGCGATCGACCAGACAGCGAGCGCAGGCCGATCGTACGTGGCTGCAAACGATGTTGGCGACGCGGACCTGGACATCGGCCAGAACGACTTCGTCGGTACGATCGACGCCGCCGCACCTGCTCTTGCAGGCAACTGGATGATCCGCGCGACGGGCAGCGGCGGTGGCTCGGGCGGTGCCTGTACGGGTCCGATCGTGACCTGGCTGACCGCAACGCCCGCAAGCGGTTCGACCCTTGGCGGAGCCAGTACCAGCGTGACGATCAGCGCAAACGCGGCTGGCCTTGAGGCGGGTGTACACAATGCCGAACTCTGCATCACCACCAACGACACCGCGCAGGCACTCATTGCGATTCCGGTGACGCTGACGGTTGAAGCGGACGACCTGATCTTCAAGGACGGCTTCGATGCCCCGGCAGTCTTCACGCAGCCAATACAGGATCCCAGCTTCGAAACGACCACGGGGAACGGTGGTTCGAATACATTCTGGGCGGGCGATGACACCAACGATCCGGGTGGCACTCCGTTCTATTCCTCTGGCTTCGCCGCGCACACGGGCACCTGGAAGGTGTGGTTCGGCGGCTGGGGTTCAGCGGCATCCACACAGACCGCGTCACAGAGCGTGACGATCAGCAGCGGTGGCCCGCGCTATCTCAAGTACTGGCGTGCCGTGACCCTGGCCCCGGTCGGCACCGCCACGCTGACGATTTACGTGGATGGCACGCCGGTGGAGACGACCAACGTCGTCGCCAATGGCATCGACCCGGGCTGGGTCAGCAAATCCGTAGATATCAGCAGTTTCGCCAACAACACGTCGCGTTCGATCAAGTTCGAATACGTGGTTGCCGGCTCTGCTGACGGCAACGTGTTCATCGACGACGTGACGATCGAAGCGACACCGTAAATGCCACTGCGCATGTCTGAGGGCATGCGCATCTGGGCCAGGCACTTGAAAGACCTCCCGCAAGGGAGGTCTTTTTTTCCATTTGACCCGCGCAGAAGCGGATTCGAACGAAAAGGAATCAGACGATCGTGTTCCGATTCCCCGCGCCGCTCATCAAGCAATGCGTCAGAGCCGTCCGGCCGCTGCATCCCCGAGCAATCGCCGCAGGGGTCCAATTCGGCTCGCCAGCGCGAGACCGGCACCGCGCACGAATGCCAGCGGCATCAATGATGGCGTGAATGCGCGATCGATCAGATCGAAGCTGCGCGCGGCGATCGTATTTTCGCTGCGGCGTTCGCGTTCGTAACGGCGCAGCACGTGGGCGGCGCCGATGTCCCCACCACGTTCACGCGCATGTCCGAGCTGGGCACGCAGATTGCCCGCATCGCGCAGACCGAGATTCATGCCCTGCCCGGCGAGCGGATGCACCGCATGCGCAGCATCGCCGATCAGCACGCACCGACCATGCACGTAGCGCTCGGCAAGACGCAGGCGCAAAGGGAATGCGAGGCGTCGCGTGCTGGCGAGTATTTTCCCCAAACGGAAATCGGTCGCGCAACCGAGTTCTGCGCAGAATGCCGCATCGTCGAGTTCAAGAACACGTGCGGCCTCGACTTCCGGCAGGCTCCATACGATCGAACAGCGCCCATCGCTCAGAGGCAGCAAGGCCAACGGTCCGCCGGGCTGGAAGCGCTGCCAGGCGGTTGATTCGTGGGAACGTTCCGTGCTGACGTGCGCGACCAGCGCGCGTTGCGCATAATCGCGTTCGCTGACGCCGATCTTCCATCGCGTGCGCAATGGCGACGCCGCGCCATCGGCGGCGACCAGCATGCGTGCGCGCAGCCGACTGCCGTCACCCAGCGTGACGCTGACGCCCTCAGCCAGATTCTCGACGTCCTGAACTTCAGCCGGGCACAGCACGCGCGGCGCATTCTCCGCGGCAGCCAGCGCTTTCCATAGAACATGCTGGAGAAGACGATTCTCGATGATCCATCCTAGCGCTGCCTCGCCATGCTCCGCCGCATCGAAACGCAGTTCGCCGGGAGCCAGTGCATCCCATACCTGCATCCTGCGATAAGGACTGACGCGCGCCGCAACGATGTCTTTCCAGATTCCCAGATCCTCGAACAAGGCCGCAGCATCGGGTGCCAGGGCCACCACGCGAAGATCGACATCATCCCCGGCACTCCACGGCGCCGGCTCGCGTGCCTCGATCAAGGCCACGTCGAATCCATCGCACGACAGCGCCAGGGCAGTGCCCGCGCCAACCACGCCGGCGCCAACCACGATCACGTCGAAATCACCTGATCGCCTGCTCATCGCGTCAACGCCTGTGCGGAAGCATCACCGCGGAAACCCATGCCGCGCAAAGCCACGCGACGCTTGAGCGGTGCGAGTCGGTCGAGACCGGCAAAGGCGAGTGATCCGAGCATGCGCAGCGGGGCAAAATCGTTGGCCATGAGACGCACCAGTTCGTCGCTGAAAGAGGTGGTTGCCGCGCGATCGGGCATGCGTCGGGCGACATGCCGCGCAAGCAGGTCGGCATCACCCGGATCCGCCGCCAGGCGATCCGCCTCGACCAGCAGTTCGGACAATGTCAGCGCATCGCGAAGACCAAGATTGAAACCTTGCGCACCGAGCGGATGCACGGTCTGCG
>JBEBXZ010000208.1:0-4854 GCA_040391335.1 Dokdonella fugitiva
ATTGGCATTGATCTCGCTCCGCTCGACCAGCTGGAAACCGGCATCGGTGGCCAGCTTGATCACGGTCTCGGTATCCAGATAGCCGGACCTGTCATCGGCCGGCAGGTTCGCACCCGGCGCGGCGCGGTGCTCGACGACGCCGAGGATGCCGCCCGGCTTGAGCGCCGCATTGAACGCCGCGAACATCGCCGGAGCATTCCCGCCACCCATCCAGTTGTGCACGTTGCGGAAAGTCAGCACGACGTCCGCAGCGCCGTCGACGCCGAGGCTCGGTGTCTTCGGCTCGAACTCGGCGAACTTGGCCGCGCCATAGCGCTCGGAATCCTCGGCGAGCTTGGCGCGGAACTTCTCGTTGTTGCGCTTGCTGTATTCGGAACTTGCGTCCCCCTCGAAGGCGGCGATGTAGTGACCCTGGTCCTTGACCAGCGGTGCGAGGATTTCGGTATACCAGCCGGCGCCCGGGGCGATCTCGATCACGGTCGAATCGGGCTTCACGCCGAAGAACGCCAGCGTTTCCTTCGGATGGCGATACACGTCACGTGCCTTGTTCGCATCCGAGCGCCAGCTTCCCGCCAGGATCTTGTCGATGAGGCTGTCCTGTGCTGTGACTGCAGCGGCCGGGGGCGTCATTTCGGCGGGCTGGTCGGCCGCGGCGACCGGTGCGGCAGGTTCTTCGGATTTCTGTGCGCAGGCAGCCAGACCAAGGGTCGCGGCGAGCGCGAAAGCGAGCTGTTTCATTCTTCACTCCAGGAAAATGCGGGGGCCGGCGACGCGGCAGGCGTCGGCAAGCCTAGCACAGCCGGCAGCGGTCGCTGGTGTCGAAGCGGTCTCCTTTGAACGGGCCAGAACGATAGGTCGTGGCCGACGGCAGAATCGCCGCGAGAGGCAACAAGACCGGCCAGGTTCGGCGAATCCATTGTTGCAATCTGAATGCTTGCAGTTCGTTCACCTGCGAGCAGGGAACGCCTTACCGCCAATTCATGCGCTGCGCACTACCTTGGATTCTGCATTGAGGAAGGCCGCAGCCGATGGCACTCCCGGTGCATATCTCATGGAGGTTCCTATGCTGCACTATGCCGTCGTGTTTCTCGTTGTCGCGCTGATCGCCGCCGTGCTCGGTTTTGGCGGGATCGCTGGCGCGGCTGCCGGTATCGCGAAGATCCTGTTCGTGGTGTTCATCGTGCTGTTCATCATCTCGCTGGTCGTGGGTCGCCGTCGCCCGCCCGTCTGAACAGCACATCGCCCAGGTGCGGCTGTCGCGAAGCTCCAGGCGGAAGCATCGCGACAGCCAGATCCTTCCGCGCCCTGATGCACGCATGAGTGCCGCAGACCGGCTCGGTCCTCAGGGCGGCAAGCGCAGGTCTTCAGCATAGGGCGGAATGTCGATGTAATGGCCCGAGGCAATGCTGCGCTGCAGGTCGGACCACCATTGCGCGTCGAAGATTTCGCCGTGCCTTGCGACCAGGGCTTCGCGCAAGGCAGCAGGCACCCCAAGAAAACGCGGGAACATCTCGGGAAATACATCCCCTTCGCGTACCGTCAGCCACTCCTCCAGGGGACGGGTTTCATCCTCGTCGCGCGCTTCCGGGATATGGCGGAAGCGGCAGATTTCGAGCAGGCAGATCTCGTCGTAGTCGTAGAAGATCGCGCGTCCCCAGCGCGTGATGCCGAAATTCTTGAGCAGCAGGTCGCCCGGGAAGATGTTGCTGCGCGCGAGATCCTTGATTGCCTGCCCGTAGTCGAGCATCGCTCGCGCCGCGTCTTCATGCGAGGTTTCGCGGACATGCAGGTTCATCGGGCGCAGGCGGCGTTCGACATAGCAATGACGCACCAGTACGTGGTCGCCATCGAGCTGCACGGTTTCGGCACACTGGCCGAGCAATTCATCGAGGATGCCGGCCTCGAACTGTGCTCCTGGAAAGCGCAGGTCGCGGAACTCCTGCGCGTCGACCAGACGGCCAATGCGGTCGTAGCGGAACACGAGGCGATATTTTTCTTCCACCTGGCGTCGCGCGATGTCCTTGGGATACGCGAAGTGGTCGCGGATCACCTTGAACACCAGCGGATATCCGACCGGCGTGAACACCGCCATGACCATGCCGCGCTCCCCATCGGCACGCACGAGGCGCTCTTCCGGATGCGTTGCCAGATGCCGGAACAGGTGCCGGTAGCGTTCGGTCTTGCCCTGCTTGGCGCGCCCGAGCACGGTGTAGATTTCCTCGATCGGCTTGTGCGGCATCAGGCGCTGCAGGAATACGACGACATCGCCGATCGTCGGCAGGTCCGCGTGGAAATAGCTGCGCGTGAAACCGAACAGCGCGGACACCGGATCCATTTCGGTCAGCACCGCATCGGCGCGCACGCCTTCGGGCGTGCTGAGCAGGGCGATGACCAGCGGGGTGGCGCCATCACCCATACCCAGACGGCCGACCAGATAGGCGCGGCGTTCCCGGAAGAACACGGTTTCCAGCAGTTCAATCGGGCCGCGCGCCGTCCCGATGCGGGACGCAATCGCGCTGGCGCAGCGCACCGCGTCGGCATAGCCATTGGCGAACGGATAGTCGGCGAGCAGGCGCTGGCAGGTGGCGGCGGGATCGCCATCGAGCGGGTAGCTGCGCAGTGCGACGCGGGTATCGACCGCAGCCATCGGTTCGCTGTCGAGGGCCACGAACTCGATGTCCGGATCGACGCCGCGCGTCAGGAAATAGCGCCGCGACAGGGAGTTGAAGAAGGTCTTCGGCAGCTCGCGATCGAGCAGCGGTTCGACGCGCTCCTCGAAATCGCGCCGGATCCGCGCCCATACCGGGCGCGAGCGCACGCGTTCCTCAAGCAGCAATTCGAGCCGGCCGAGTGTTTCGCGGATGCAGACGTCGTAGAGATCGATGCGTGCCGCGGCATCGACGCGTGCGTACTTCCAGTCGCGTCGCTCGAAACGCCGCTTGGCGCGGCGCGTGATGTCCGAATAGCGCGCGTTGTAGTCGAGAAATGCATCGAGGATCAGCGCCGAAGCCCGTGCGCCGATGGTGTCGGGTCCTGTTGCAGCCAGGCTGGGCAAGCTCGTCTCCACCGATGACCGAAAGCCGGTTCCGATCATACGGCCGGCGCGCGTGTCATCGCGTACCGGCCTCGGCCTGCCAGTGAAAATGCGGGACCGCATATCGGCATCCCGCATTCCGCTTGCCTGCTTTCCTCAGCGGTCGAAACCGTTGACGAAGATGCGATCGACCATCTGTGCCGGTGTGCCGAGCAGGCGCACGCTGCCGTAGCCCGTGACACTCGCCTGCACCAGGACGGAGCCATCGGTGCCGACCCAGGAATCGCCACCGGCGCTGTTGTCGACCGCGCCCGAGTCGATCGTGAAGCTGCTGACGGCCGCC
Organism: Dokdonella fugitiva; assembly: GCA_040391335.1. GTDB lineage: Bacteria > Pseudomonadota > Gammaproteobacteria > Xanthomonadales > Rhodanobacteraceae > Dokdonella > Dokdonella fugitiva_A. The sequence continues at coordinate 3,378 of JBEBXZ010000208.1, forward strand.
TGCACCACGCCACCGGCCGTCGGTATCGAGACATTCTGGCCGACCGCGAGCACGCGCGCTGGCGGACTGCCTGCCTTGAGCAGCCACAAGGCCTGTTCGTTGCCCGGATTGGTACGCGCCGAAACGAGGATGTCGCCATTGCCGAACACCGCGCGGCCGCCGAAGCTGGCCCAGGTCCGGTTCGCTTCAGGGCCGTAGCTGCCGGTCAATCCGATCAGGGCGACCAGTTCCGGGGTGCCGCCTGCGCGCACGCGCCACATGCCATCGGGGCCACTACCCGCGGTGGTTCTCACGCTGCCGGTGAATGCGGCGTAGCCGCCGGCCGACATCAGCTGACCGGTTTCGAAAGAATTCCAGGTCGTGCCTTCCCAGCCGGGTCCATAGGTGCCGGATGCGTCATTCATCGCCAATGGGCGATTGCTCGTGCCGTCGTTCCAGAACAGGCCGAGTCGGCTGCTGTCCGCTGCCGCCGGTCGGAAGCTGGCAAAGAAATACACCGAACCGGGATTGCCCGGGCGCGGTGTATAGAACGAGGTGGCGGCGAAAGTGGCGGTCGAGATGCCGATCGCCGGTCCACGCGCACCGGTCTCGTTGTTGACGGCCATCGCTCGCGGCGCGCCGTTGCAGACTTCCCAGATGCCATAGCGCGAGGTGCTCGTGGAAAACGCGCCGTACACGCGGCCGGCGCTGGTCAGCGCGATCGCCGACAGGCCCCATGCGCTATCGAAAGTGTCACCGGCAACGATGCCCGGCGACAGATTCGGATCGGTCGAGGTGCGCAGCATGCACGGCACGTTGCCCTGACCGGGCACGTGCTTGACCAGCACGCGGTGTGTGGCGCCCGTGATGGCTGCCGTGACGTCCGCATTGATCAGGACACGTCCACCGTTCATCGCGCGTGCCGAAGCAAAGCCGGAGTCGTTCCTGAACACCCAGTTGGCGCCGAGATTCGGGCCGAGTGCGCCATCGGTCAGAATGCGCGCAACCTCGATATTGCGGGCCGTATCCCAGCGCCAGATGCCCCACGTCATGTTCGAGGTATTGCCGGACTCGCCGGCACGTCCGATGTAGACACGCTGGCCGTCCGCGCCGGCCCCGCTGCCACCGCTCGTGATGTCGGCAAAGACATGCGCGCTCTCGGCGCCGCTGCGGCCCGGACCGAGCGTTTCGCCCGCCACACCGGTCTGCGTATACCGTGTCCAGGTGCCCTGCTTGAGCGCCCAATAGCCAGCCGTCGTGCTCGGGCTGGTCATGCGCAGGCCGACATGACCGTTGCCGACATCGCCGAGCAGGACATCCGTATAGCCGCGGCTGACGGCCTGCATGCCGGGCATGGCGACGCTGGCATCGAGGCCGGAGACGGCGCGCCAGGTGTTGCTCTGGGCGGCTGCGAATTGCGGAGACAGCAAAGCCGCTGCGAGCGCGGCGAAAAGAAGCTTCCTGTGATGCATGGCATTGATCCTGTGTGGACGAGCGG
>JBEBXZ010000209.1:0-4849 GCA_040391335.1 Dokdonella fugitiva
CGTCGATTTCAACAAGCCCGCACCGGCACCGGTACCTGGAAACTGATCGCGCATCCATGCCGCCGGCCATGTCAGGCATCCTGCGCCATGTTCTGTTTGCTTTTGCCGCCATGCTTTTTTGCATGGGAGCGCTCGCTGCGGAAGGTGACCTGCAGGCCATACCGGCGCTGTCTTCCCGGGTCGTGGATCTGACCGCGACCCTCGATGAACAACAGCGGCAGACGATCGAATCCGAGCTCAAGGCGCTGGAACAACGCAAGGGCGCGCAACTCGCGGTGCTGATCGTGCCGACCACCCAGCCCGAGGACATCGCGCAGTACGCGATCCTCGTGTTCGACCAATGGAAGCTCGGGCGCAAGGGCATCGATGATGGTGCCTTGCTGATCGTTGCCAAGGATGACCGGCGCGTGCGCATCGAGGTCGCGCGCGGACTCGAAGCGGCAATTCCCGATGCAGCCACTGCGCGCATCATCCGCGAGTACATTTCGCCGCGCTTTCGCGCGGGTGATTATTATGGCGGCATCCACGATGCACTCGGCGCGCTGACCAGCCTGGTCGATGGCGAAGCCCTGCCGCAACCCTGGAGTGGCGGGCGCGAGCCCAGGGGCGACATCGGCAATGCAATCCTGTTTGCCCTGTTCGCCGCGTTCTGGGCGCGCGCGATGTTCGGGCGTGCTTCCGCAGTTCCGCGCGCCGGACTGATGGGTGCGGTTGCCGGCGGTATCGGCTGGTTGCTGAGCGGAATACTGCCGCTGGGTATCGGGCTCGGCGTGTTTGGCGCCGTGATCGGAATCCTTGGCGGCGGAGGCGGCGGAGGTTTTGCCAATCGCGGCGGCTGGGGTGGTTGGGGCGGTGGCGGTTTTGGCGGTGGTGGATTCGGCGGAGGCGGCAGTTGGGGAGGCGGCAGTTCCGGCGGTGGCTTCAGCGGTGGCGGCGGCATTTCCGCTGGCGGCGGTGCGTCAGGAAGCTGGTGAGGAATTGATCATGCGCTGGCTGAGACATCTTTTTTCCATGCGCGAATCACGTCGCCATTTCCCGGAAGCGACGTTGGCGGCGATCCAGTCTGCGGTGGTGGCGAGTGAGCATCGCCATCGCGGGGAAATCTGTTTTGCCGTCGAAGCGGCCTTGTCCTGGCGCCTGCTGCTTGCGGGTGTCGGCGCGCGCGACCGTGCGAACGAAGCGTTCGCGCAGCTCCGGGTATGGGATACGCGCGAAAATACAGGCGTGCTCGTCTATCTGTTGCTGGCCGAGCGCGCCATCGAGATCGTCGCGGATCGTGGCATCGCCGAAAAAGTGGATGATGTCGAATGGCGCGCGATCTGCGAGCGGCTGAAATCCCGTTGCGCGCAGGGTGAGTTCGAGGCTGGCGCGATCGCCGCGGTCAGCGAGATCGGCGACTTGCTGGCAAAACATTTTCCCGCCGATGCGCGCGACAATCCCGACGAACTGCCGGATCGTCCGGTGCTGCTTTAGGGCAGCCGTTCGCACACTTGATTCCGGGACGTTCGCGCGTGGTGCGCGTGCGAATGCTATTGCGAAAGTCCAGCCAGCTGATCGGTCTGGTCTTCGCGGATCAGTGTCTCGATCAGTTCATCAAGCTCGCCCTGCATGATCTCGGTCAGGCGATAGAGCGTGAGATTCACGCGATGATCGGTGATCCGCCCTTGCGGGAAATTGTAGGTGCGGATGCGCTGGCTGCGGTCGCCGGAGCCGACTTGCAGACGGCGGGATTCGGCTTGCGCGGCGGATTGCTTGCTGCGCTGATCATCCAGCAGGCGCGCCTTGAGCAACGACAGCGCGCGTGCGCGATTCTTGTGCTGCGAGCGTTCGTCCTGGCATTCGACGACGACGCCGGTCGGCAGATGCGTGATGCGGATCGCCGAGTCGGTCTTGTTGACGTGCTGGCCGCCGGCGCCCGAGGCGCGGAAGGTGTCGGTCTTCAGATCGCTGTCCTTGATCTCGATGTCGTTGATCTCATCCTGCTCGGGCAGGATCGCGACGGTCGCGGCCGAGGTGTGGATGCGGCCCTGCGATTCGGTGGCCGGCACGCGCTGCACGCGATGCGTGCCGGATTCGAACTTGAGCCGCGAGTACGCGCCCTTGCCCTCGATGCGCGCGACGACTTCCTTGTACCCGCCGTGTTCGCCGTGGCTTTCGGAAAGGATCTCGACCTGCCAGCGGCGCTGTTCGGCGTAGCGCAGGTACATGCGCAACAGGTCGCCCGCGAAGATGGCGGCTTCGTCGCCGCCCGTTCCGGCGCGCACTTCGAGAAACAGGTTGCCGTCGTCGCGCGGATCGCTCGGCAGCAACTGGAGATTGAGCTGCACGTCGAGTTCGGCGTGGCGCGCCTCCAGCGCACTGATCTCATCGGCAGCGAGTTCGGCGAGCTCGGGATCGGCGAGCATGGCGCGTGCGGATTCCAGTGCTTTCGTCGTTTCGTCGTAGGCGGCCAGCGTTTCGGCCAGTGGCCCGAGTTGCGCATGCTCGCGGGAAACCTCGCGCAGGCGTTTCGCATCGCCGAGCACCTCGGCGCTGGCCATCAGGGCTTCAAGTTCCTGATGGCGCTCGGCGAGCTGTTCGAGCTTGCGGCGGATGGATGGCGTCATAAGGGTTCCCGGGCGCGCGGCGTAGCGGCGCGCATGATACGCGACTCCTCGCCGGGGCTTGTGGGTGTCCGCGACCAAGGCATGACGTTCAGGCCAGATATCACGCTGGAACGAAGCGCTAGACTGCGCGGACTTTCGCAACGGAGAGCGTCATGTCCCCACGTCTTTTCACTTGGGCGCTGGCCCTGGTGATTCCATTGTCGGCGGTTGCAGCCGACGGCGATCGCTGGCAATTGCCGATCGCGGTCAAGAAGCTCGACAACGGCCTGACCATCGTCGTTTCCGAAGATCACAACTCGCCGACCGTCGGCGTCAGTGTCGTCTATCACGTCGGCATGCGCCTTGAGCCTGAAGGACGCACCGGTTTCGCGCATCTGTTCGAACACCTGATGTTCCAGGGCACGCCGATTGCGCAGAAGGGCATCTTCGATCGCGTCATCAGTGGCGGCGGCGGAATGAACAACGGCTCGACACGCGCCGACTATACGAACTACATCGAGACCGCGCCGGTGTCGGCGCTCGAACCGATCCTCTGGCTCGAAGCGGATCGCATGAAGGCGCTGGATTTCTCTGCCGACAACCTCAAGAACCAGCAGGATGTGGTGAAAGAGGAGATTCGCGTCAATGTGCAGAATCGCGCTTATGGCCTGTTCTTCTGGGATGGATTGAATGCGCTGGCATTCTCCCGATGGGCGAACAACCATGACGGCTACGGCAGTTTCACCGATCTGGAGAATGCAAAGCTGGATGACGTGCGTGCTTTCCATCGCGAATTCTACGGCCCGAACAACGCAGTCATCGGCATTGCCGGAGACATCAAGGCCGCCGAGGCTTTCGCGCTCGTCGAAAAGTACTTCGGCGGTATTGCGGCACGGCCCGTGCCGCAACGCGGGGATATCAGCGAGCCGCTCAACACGCAGGAAAAACGCGAAAAGCAGACCGATGCGCTCGCGCAGGTTCCCGCGTTCGCTGCGGGCTGGAAAATGCCGCCGCGCGGCAGCGCCGATCATGCGCCGATGGCGGTGCTCAGTCAGATACTGGTCGGTGACAATGCCTCGCGTCTGTACCAGGGGCTCGTGAAAGGGCGCGGACAGCTCATCAACATCGACGGTGGCATGAACTGGCCGCTGGGCGATGCCTGGGACTACGATGGTCCGACCCTGTTCGTGCTGTTCGGCATGTACAAGCCGAATGCCTCGATGGATGCTGCGCTGACTGCGGTTGACGAGGAGATCGCGCGTATCGCCAAAGAAGGTGTCGATGCCGATGCGCTCAAACGAGTGAAGACAAAGATGCTGGCCGATTACTACAACGGCCTCGACGCGTTCATTTCGCGTGCCGACGCACTGGCCAAGGCGCAACTGCTCTGGGGTGATGCCACTACGCTCAATCGCGTGCCGGACTGGATCGATGCGGTGAAATCAGCCGATCTGCAGCGAGTGGCTGCGAAATACCTCGTGGCCAGCAATCGCGTGGCGATCGATCGCATACCTGCGCCTGCTGCCGCAACCGGGAAGAAGGGAGGCCAGCCATGAACCATTCGATACGCTGCATGCTCGCGTCGGTTGCGCTGACGATCACGTCAGGCAATCTTTTCGCAGCCGATCCGGCATTGCCGAAAGACATGCCGAAGTACGCTGCCGACAAACCGTTGCCGGTGCCGAAAATTTTCAAGAAGACGCTCGATAACGGGCTTGTCGTCTGGGTCCTGCCGCGTAGCGGCGGCAATCCCAAGATCGATCTCGTGCTTGCCGTGCGTGGCGGCAAGGCGGCTGATGACGCGAAACTGCCGGGCATGTCGGACCTGCTGGCCGACCTGCTCAAGGAAGGAACGCCGACACGCAGTTCCGTGCGTATCGCCGAGGAACTGCAATCGCTCGGGGCGTCGCTCGGTGCGCGAGCAGGCCTGGATGGCATCTCGATCAGTGCCGCCGGACTGGCGTCGGGTGCCGAAGCCTTGACCGGTTTGCTGGCCGATGTCGCGCGCAACGCGGATGTTCCGGCCGGTGAAATCACGCTGGCCAGGGACAACGCGTTGGAGGCATTGAAGGCGGCGGAAGCCGAACCTGATTACCAGGCTTCGCGCGCGCTGGATGAAGCGATCTATGGTGATCATCCATACGCACGCACGCGCCCCACCGAGGCCTCGATCAAGGCGACGGATCGTGACGCATTGGTGGCTGCACACAAGGCGCGCTTTCGCCCCGATCGTGCATTGCTGGTGATTGCCGGGCGCGTCGATG
>JBEBXZ010000210.1:0-4821 GCA_040391335.1 Dokdonella fugitiva
GAGCGATCATCCCGACCTTGCCGAGTGGCTGATGGATGAGGGCATCGAGTCGGTCTCGCTCAATCCCGACACAGTGGTGGACACCTGGCTCAAGCTGGCCAAGCACAAGGCCCGCTGAACCTCGCCACCGCTTCCTCCAATAACGCCGCGACGGCTTGCCCTCGCGGCGTTTTTTATAGAAAGAAATCCGCTTTCAGCAGAAGGAATGTTCGCGGTCGGCGCCATTGATGCGATGGCAAAGCCCCAAAAACAAACCCCCGGCGAACCGGGGGTTTGTCAGAACGTGGACATCAACGCAGCGTCTCAGCGTGGCTGGAAATTGACGACGGTCGCTCCTTGCGCCAAGGCAGCTGCTGCCGGAATCGGCAGTGGCTTGTACTGGTTGGTCAGCCAGCGGCTCATCTGGCTCGCGTAGAGCGGATTTCCCAGCACACCGCTCTGCCCGCCCGGAAGGATCTCCGAGGCATTGATGACCGGCGTCATCTCGCCGACGAAACGACGCGCCGGACCGCTGCCGAACATGAAGCTGTTCACGCCGCTCGCGCGCACGTCATGGCTCGATGCATCGACCGATTCGAAACCACCTTGGCGCGCGATACCGGGCAAGCCCGCAGCCAGATCGCTGAAGCCATACGGATTCGGACCCGGCAGGTTGAACGGGCCGCCGAGCGGATGATCGAACACGATGCGATGCAGCTTGCCCCAACGATAGTCGGACTGATCCACTGATCCAGCGAATGCCGCGGAGAAACCTTCGCTTGCAAGCATTTCAAGTCCGTCGACCAAGGACTGGAGCAAGACATGATCACGCGCGGCGGCGGCATTCGGCGCACCTGCGGCCGCAAAGAACGTCAAGCCCGAAGCACCCTTGCCGCCGAGCGCCGCATAGTTGTCGAGCATGAACTTGAAACCAGCCTGGGCATCACGACCACCGGGCATGTAGCTGGCGAGTCCGACCTGGGTCAAGGTCTTGTCGATCGTGTTGCGGATGACCGCACTACGCCAGGCCGCCCAGATCGTCGTCGCCACGCTGGCGCTGATCTCGGCCTCTGAAGGCGCTGCGAGCGCAGCTGGATTGTCACCCGCGTCATACCCCTGCTGGATGCCCGTCGGCGACGAGTAATCCCATGCGCGCAGACGACTGATCGCTTCAACCACGCGCGTGTCGTTGCCGAGTGCTACAAGTTCCGGCCATGCGCCCGGCGCGTGGGAATTATCGAACGCAGCGAGCAGATGCGGCAGCACGAGCTCGGCATCGAGCAACTGCTTATTGGCCTGCAGGTTCTTCATGTCGGCGACACTGATCTTGTTGCCCGAGGCGATCATGCGCTGGATCTCGCGATCGATGCGCCCCATGCGATAGGCCGATGCCCCGCCGACGTCGAGGTAATAAAGGCCGCCGCCCGGCCGCACCTGGTTGAGTGCGTTGTTGTCGAGCGAGAAGCCGATCGGATCATTGTTCGCATTCGCGATGTAGCCGCTCGCCGGATTGATCACGAACGGCATCTCGTTGGCCGGCAGGATCTCGTACGGCGTGGCCTGGTTGGGCTGGCGATTCTGTACCGGCATCCAGTCATGCTTCAGGGCGCCGGTGCCATCACGGATGATCCACGGCGGACGACCGCCGCCCGGTGCGTTCTGCGTCTGCAGATCGGTGCGCACGGGCGCTTCCGCGGAAACGAAATAGGCGATGTTGCCGTCGACGTCGGCGTAGGCGAAGTTCTGCGAACCGAAATCGAAGTAGCTCAATGCATTGCGGAATTCGTCGACATTCGTTGCGCGATTGATGCGCCGGAACGATTCGATTTCGAAGGTCGCGCCCCAGCCCGTGTAGGCGATCGACAAGCCGGAACTGCCGGTGATGCTGGCCAGCGCGCCACCGTTGCGGCGCGGCACCACGACGGTCACGCCACCGTTGGTGTAGCCGATCGAGTTCTCACGGGTCACCGTATCGGGCGCGCCGCTCATGCGATTGACGTAGTAGTTCTGGAAGATCCACTGCACCGGTTCCTCCTGGCCGTCATGCATGATGGCGTACGGCAAGCCGTAGCTGTTGAGCCGCAGGGTTTCCTGGAAAACATCGGTGACGTCGAGCGAGTTCGTCGTCGTTCCCCAGCAGATGCGCTGGTTGCAGCCCTGGATCACGCCGGGTGTGCCGGGGACCGTCACGCCAGTCACATCGAGCGCCTGCGCATAGCGACCGTCACGCGAGGACAGGTGCTGCTCCATGAACACCGACGGCAGGTCGAGGCCGAGATGCGGATCGTTGGAAAGAATCGGCTTGCCGGATGTGGTGTGGCGTCCTGCAATCACCCATTCATTGCTTCCGATCGGCGTATCGCGGCCCGCCATCGCACGGCCGAGCAGCGGGCTGTCCTGCAGTTGTTCGCGGAATGCGCGCGCCATGTCGATGGTCTGCGCATCGATCGTGCCGACGGCTGGCACGTCATGCGCACCTGCGAGCTTGGGTGCCGCGGCACCCGCACCGGCGCCTGCTCCCGCACCGGGCTGGAAACCGGGAACCGAGACGCGATCATCTGCCGGTGCGATGCGGTGCGTATCGCCGAAGTAAAGCACGCTGCCATCGAAGCCGGCAGCCTGTCCTGCCTGCTGGTAGGCACCCAGCTTGATCGTCGGATCGATGTCGAGATCGAAGGAGAGCTGGAAAGCGAGTCCCTTGCCGACGCAAAGCGAATCGACCGGCGTCCACGGATCCGCCTTGCTGAGCTGCAATGCGGCGTACTCGGGCGGCAAGGCATTGTTCGCCAGCCAGAAGTTCACGCCATCCGCGTACGCGCGCAGCCATCCACGCGAATCGTCGGACATGGCCGCCCAGCTCTTCACCGCGCCGCGCCGCAAGCCCAGCGTGCGCGCCTGCACATCGCTTGCAAGCTGCGAGCTGCCGACCAGTTCCGCCAGCGTGCCGCTGACGGAACGACGCGTCAGGTCCATCTGGAAGAAGCGATCCCTTGCATGCGCGTAGCCCTGAAGGAAGGCAGCATCGTTGTCGTTGGCCGCGTCGATCGTCGGCACGCCTTCCGCGTCCCAGGAAATCTTTCCGGGTGCGCTGAGCCCTGGCGCGCTCAGGGTTTGCGCCGCAGCCGGCGCCGCAACAGCCAATGCGATACAGCAGGCAAGCAAGCTGCCGCCGGAACGGATTCGGCGATGATTTGAGTTCGACATCTGGTATCCCCTTCGCGCTTTTCGTTGATCAAACACTCGTTTGAGGAGTATGCGACGAAACGACAAAAATCCTGTTGTGCGCTGCACCGCTTTCGACGGTGGCGACCGGTTTCCCCGGCTTTCATTCCCGGCACCGCGTGGACCCAGGGACCCCAACGAAAAACAGCGCCCGAAAGCGCTGTCTTTCACGAGCGATCACGAAGCAGTCAGTGGCCGTACAGACCCGCAGCCTTGGCGTGGGCGGCAACGCGGTCGACCGACAGCGCCTGTCCGTAGAACAGCGCGACATGTCCGAGCGTCGCGTAGACGAACGGGCGATCCGCGTCAGGGGTCGAGGCCACGTAGACACTGGGAGCCGTCAACGTCAACGGGTAGCCGAACACTGACTGCACCTGCAACAGGCGTCCGTTGATGTAGAAGCGCACCTGGTTCACGCTGATATCCAGCACGGCGGCGACATGGTAGGCCTGTCCGGCATTCAGGCCGGAAAGATCCACGCGCGGCTGATCGCCCACCTGGATGCGTGGCTGCAGGCCGATCACGCCGAACGACAGGAACGGGTTCACTCCCGCATCGCCGATCACGAGAATCGGCTGAAAGCCGGAACCCGTGGTCTGCGGGCTGAAAATCGCCTCGACGCTCAACGAACCGGACGGCGTGCTCGTACCCAGCGGATTTCCGGCGGCCGATGCCTTGCCATCGCCTTCGTTGGTGCGCAAGTAGGAGGCGTCGCTGTTCGGAAACAGGCGACTCCAGCCGCGCGCCAGCGTCGAGGGGTTGCCACTCAGGGCGACATCGAGTCCCGCGGATCCAAGGTCATGAAAAACACTTGATCCTGCCGGTTCGTCCAGCGGGTAGTACAAGGTCGGGCCGTCCGCAAGGATCGCCGCCTCCATGGTTGGCAAGCCCGCCGCGGTGATCTCCTGCCAGGCATTGTTGCGACGCGCATAGGTCTTTCCATCCGCTGGCGCGTCGGCAAACGATTCCCCCGCCGGCCCCTGCTCGCCTTGTTGGCCTGCAGGGCCAACCGGACCCGTTGCGCCTGCAGGACCGACCGGGCCGGCCGGGCCTGTTTCACCTGTTTCACCTGCGGGACCAGCCGGACCTTGCGGACCTGCGGCGCCTGCCGGCCCCGTCTCTCCGGCGGGGCCGACGGCACCTTGCGCACCCGTCGCCCCGATCGGGCCAGCAGGACCCTCGGGACCGGTCGCGCCGGTTTGTCCCGCAGGACCAGCAGGCCCCATGGGGCCGACCGCTCCGGTGGCACCTTGCGCTCCTGCGGGACCTGCCGGGCCCGTCGCACCGGTCGGTCCTTCATTTCCGTTCAAGGCGAACTGTGCAACCGGCGTTGTCGAGACCGCCTGGCGCGGGACCAATGCCTGACCGTTGACGGACACCTGCAGCCAGCGCTGGTCGCCTGCGAAGGCACCGGGGAAACCCAGGCTGACCGTGAACAAGCCATCGGTCACCGGGAACTGGGGTTCATTGATCGTGGTGCCGACCTGCTGTCCACCGACTTCGGCATCGAACAGCGCAAAAGACAGATCGAACAGTCCATTGGCGGGTTGCCCGCTTTGCTGCAGCTGCCCCTGGTACGTGAATTCCGGCAACTGCGAGGTCTGCGCCGCGAGCGGGGCG
>JBEBXZ010000211.1:0-4814 GCA_040391335.1 Dokdonella fugitiva
GGAATCCTCGCCAGATCGGCCGCAACCACATCACGCAGCCATGCCGGCGATTTCGCGTCCTGCAACTGCAATTGCAGATAAGCGCGATACTGCTCCGGCGGCATTCTTTTGCCGAGTTCGGCCAGTGCACTACGTGCGCCGCGGCGCGCCCTGGCGTTGTAGCCATCGAGCGTCAGTACTTCCGCATAGGCGTACAGCGCGTCCTCCGGATAGCCACCGGAGAGGTATTCCGATCCGTCTTGCAGACTGCGATCGAGCACCTGCTTCTGTTCTGCCGGAAGCGCCGAAATCGTCATCCAGCTCTGTATCGGATCCGCCGCGAACCAGGCGATTCCAAGGGCGACGGCAAGCACGGCGGATGCGATGCCGCTGATCTTCCTCCAGTCGCGGCCTTCATACGCACGCAGGAATTGCGCGGCATCGACGAATCGCTCTTCACGCGAAAACGCGAGCGATTTGCGCAAGGCCTGCCATTGCACGCGCGTGGTGTTGGCAGGACGCGCGAGCCGCATCCTGTCACTGCATGCCTGATCCGCGCGCACGTGGTTGAACGGATGCGCGCCGGTGTGCAGGGCATACAGGATGCAGCCGAGCGCATAGACGTCGTCCGCGGGCGTCGGACGCTGGCGATCGAGCATCTGCGGGCTGGCGTAATCGATGGTCAGGGCGAACAGGTCGTCTGCATCGAATACCGTGTCGTATTCGCTGCGCCGGGCGATGCCGAAGTCGAGGATCTTCAGGTCGCCATTCGCATCGAGCATCATGTTCGACGGCTTGAGATCGGCATGCGAAACATCACGCTCGTGGGCATAGCTCATGCCGGCCAGCATGCCGTGCGCGATGTGTTTTCGTTCGGCTTCGCTCAACGGGATCGCATGCAACTCGCGCACGCGCTTGTTCAGCGGTTCGCCATGCACGACCTCCATGGTCAGGAAGACCAGCGAACCATCGCGATCGAAATCGAAAACCTTGACGATGTTCGGATGGTTCAGGCGCTGCGCATTCTTGGCCTCGCGCTGCAGTGCGACGAATGCCAGTTCGAATCCGATCAGCGCGCCGGAGATGAACTTGATGGCGACATAGGGATCCGGATCGAGCGCTTCGGTCTTGCGCAAATCGCGCGCGCGGAACACCGCCCCCATGCCGCCGCGTCCCAGTTCCTCGACGAGTTCGAAACGATCCTTGACGAGCTCACCCACGTTCGGCAGTTCGCTGCGTTCGAGCGCACTGCTGGCCGTGCGCGCCGATGAGGCACCGGTACCCGGCGCGCGCGCGCGGATGGACGGCGATGCCGGTACTGATATGGCGGTGGCTATCGGATCCGCCGACGCGAAACCGGGCGTGATCGATACGGCAGTCACCGCCGCGGAATCGGGCGCGCGATTCGGCGAGGGCACGACCACCGTGGCATCCGCGGAGATGTCCTTGTCGACCGGTTCACCGTGCAGCACGACTGTCGGTGCATTGGCCTGATCGAGGACCACGGTCGCCGCATTTTCATCATTCGAGATCAACGGTTCGATCACGACCCCGCGTCCAGGCATCAGCGTGGTCGCCGCCTCCTCGTCCACGGCGTCTGCAGGCGTCGGAACAACGTGCGGCCTTACCACCGCCACGGTGGGCGCTTCTTCAGGACGGAGGGGATCGTGCGTGCTCATCCGCTGGGTGCCTTGATCGACTGTTTACAGGGGGAATCTGACGTCGAAGCGCAGTGCCCAACGATCAAAATCCGCGAAGCTGAGCATCTGCATGTAACCCACGTTGAAATCGACCGTGCGCGTTCCGATCGGGCGACTGAACGCGAGGCCGAGTTCGCCCGTGCCGTAACGGCGGTCCGGTTCGTTCATCGAGAAGCTGATCGGCGTGTGCGAGCCGTTGTCGTTCGGCAGCACGAATTCCGCGAGCAGATCCTTCGATTTGCCGCGGTCGGCGAAATAGAGGAAACGGCCATACGGACGGAACGCGCCGACCGACGTGGCGAACGCGCGATCCACATAGGTGCCCACCGACAGCGAATTTCCGGTGCCACGCCGCTCGTTGTAGCGAAGATTGAACTCGGAAGGTCCGGTTTCGCGGAACGCTTCGTACACAGTGCGCAACATGGAGAATTGCGCCTGCGGCGCGAACGTCCAGGTATCGCGCATGTAGGTCCAGGTCATGCCGAGGCTGCCGCTGTACTGGTTGACGGTACTGTCACCACGCGCAATGTCGCGGCCCAGCGAGTTGTAACCCGTTCCGTCCGCGCTCAGCGCAAGCAGTTCGATCGTACGCCGCTGTGCGTAGTCGCTGCGCATGTAGCTCAGGGATCCGTCGAAACTGATTCCGTTGGGCAACGAATAACCGGCATAGCCGTGCAGCGAGCGCGCATCCACGTCCAGCGAACCCTGGTCATCCTCGAAATCCAGGCCCAGATGCGAGAAGCCGAGCGCTGCACCCGCAAAGAAGCGATCGCTGAAGCGATAGTCGACACCACTCGTGACTTCCCAGGTATCGGAATCGAAACCCGCGTTCGCATTGCGCCGATCGCGCTCGCTGGAACCCACGGTGCCGTTGATCCAGATGCCGAGCCGCGTTCCGCCGAGCAAGGTGCGTTGTTCCTCGTTGCTGGCCGATTCCTCGTCGTCCACGCCAAGGATGGCCGGCAGCGCCGACAGCGAGACAGGGAACCCGTTGCTCAGAACGGTAAGGCCGGCGGCACTGAGCCTGCCGCCCTGATCACCACCGCGCATGGCGGTCAATCGCTGCGCGAGGTTGTCGCGTTGCCCGCTGGCCAGCCTGGGCGCGATGAAGGCCAGCGCCGTCGTCTCGTCCGGCGCGATCGCCAGCAGATTGTTCTCGAGCACCGTGGTCGCGGCATCGCGCACCGCGATCGGCGTCGAGGGATCGGCGATCAGATCGGCTGCGCGTTGCGTCGCGGAACATCCCGCGCGTCCGGCCCCACCGCCGTTGCCACGACAGAATTCCGTGGTCGCAATGCTGATCTCGCTCGCCGCGCGGTCGATGCCCGGTACGATCTCCGCCGCATCATGGATCGTCACGCTGCCGGCGATCGTCACCGCGACGATCGGATCGTTGCTTGCGGGAATCGCACCCACGACGGGCGAGCCTCCTGGCCATTGTCCCTGGAACGATCCTTCGCGACGCACCACGGACAGCGTGACCGCCGCCGAACCGGCTTGTGGATTGTCGAGCACGTTGATGCGTACCGAGGCGGACACCGGCGCGCTCGCGCCCGGATTCTGCAGCGCGGCGGAAAGATCGAGCACGGCCATGCCAGGTATCGAAAGATAGTCCGTACCACGCACCGCCGTGCCACCGCCGGCATCGAACGGAATGACCGCGGTGCCACTCAGACTCGAACAGGAAAGGCTGACGTCGAGCAGCACGTCACGGGATGCGGCGCTGCCGCGTTCGAGTTCGAGTACGGCGCCCTCACGTGGCTCCACCGTGAAGGCGAAGGCCACGCTTTCGTCGGAACATGCCGCCTGCACGCCCGTCGTCAGTTTGGCGTGGCTCGTGTAGCTGCTCGCCTGTCCCGTCTTGCGCACGACGACGAACTGCTGCAGCGCGGACGCAGGCGCCGGAATGGCCAGCGCGATCGCGCACAATGCGACGCTGGCGCGAAACGCGCGCGGCAGCCTGATCGCCAACTTCGTCGATTGCATCATGGTGCGGCTCCCACGGGCAGGTTGACCACGTCGTTGTCGGGATTCGAATCCCCCGGCAGTTCGGCACGCAGGCTTGCGGTCGCTCCGGGATTCAAGGCTATGAACAGCGTGACCGCCGCGTTCCGCTGGATCCAGTCGATCATGCAGACGCTGCCCGAACAGTTGACGCCTTGCGTGCTCGGCGGGCTCGGGCAACTGATGTTGATGATGCCGCCAGCGCCGGTGCTCGCCGTGCAATCGCTGGCATAGGTCGCCAGCAGACGCTGCGCGGACGCGGGTGAAAGCCATACGGGTACCTGAGAAACCGCTCCCGGAGAAAGAGTGACGACGTCGACCAGCGTGCCCGGGATGCCCGCGGCCGTATATGCACGCGCATTGCGTAGCGCGACATCAGCCTCTTCCGCCACCAGCACCGGATTGACGACCGCGCAACCGTCGCAACGCGGCTGGTCCAATCCACTGGTCTCGACCGTATTGCGCAAGCCGCCCTGGGCATCCGCGGCGACCACGGTCGCGGTGATGCGCACCTCGCGTTCGCCAGTGAAACCCGCAGCCAAGCTGCACGTGAGCAACGCGCCCGCCGCGGGCGTCGCACTCGAGCAGGAAACGCCCGCGCCCGCGATTACCGAAGCATCACGGATGTTCGCAGGCAGGCGATCGCGGAGAGCGACCACGGCACTGGTCGGAACACCGGAATTCGTCGCCCTGATCGTCCACGCGATCACCTGCCCCGGCACGAGGGCAGTACCGGCACCGGCATCGATGTGCTTGCTGACGACGACATCGGGCACCGCAATGGGCGCTACCGGCAAGGTGACGGAGGCCACACACGAAGGCGAGCACGTCGTTCCCGGCGATGGCGTCACGGTCGCGGTGTTGGCGATCGAAGCCGGTGGCGCGGCGCTGACGTTCGCGCTGATCCTGAAGGTGATCGAGGAGTTCGCCGCGATGCCGCCGAGCGTCTCGTTGATCGCGCCCGAGCCGCTGTCCTGTTCGCAACTCGCATCATTGACCGCCGTGCACTGCCAGGTGAAGCCGCCGAGTCCAGCCGGAACCGGATTCACCAGGCTGAAACTTCCGGCATCCCCGAAACTGTTGTTGCGCAAGACGATTTCGTACTGGACGATGCCGTCCGCCTGCAATTGC
>JBEBXZ010000212.1:0-4807 GCA_040391335.1 Dokdonella fugitiva
TCGAGTTGCGCGACGACGGCAAGCCGCGCACGGAAATCACGATCGACCAGATCCGCCAGCTGTCGCAGCGTCTTTCGCTGTCGAGTCAGTTCGGCGGCCTGCAGGTGGTGCTCGTCGATCCCGCGGATGCGATGAACCCGAGTGCGGCGAACGCCCTGCTGAAGACGCTGGAAGAGCCGTCGCCGAGCACGATCATCGTGCTCGTCAGCGATCGTCCGGCACGTTTGCCGGCGACCATACGCAGCCGCTGCCAGCGCATCGAGATACAGGTTCCGTCCACGGCACAGGCGCGCGACTGGCTGATCAAGTCGGGTGTCGCAGCCGCCAGGGTCGACGAAGCGCTCGCCGCAACGCTCGGAAATCCCGGGCAGGCACTGCTTGCTCTCGCTGACGACACCCTGGCTTTGCGTTCCGCGTGCCTGAAGGATCTTGCGGCACTGCGCAGCGGTCGTGCCAGCGCCCTCGCAGTCGCCGATGCGTGGACGGCAGATCAGCCATCCGAACGGCTCTGGCAGGCGGCGGTGCTCGTGCGCGACGAGGCATTGCGTGTCGCGCGTGGCGAACGCGGATTGCTCAGCTTGACCGGTGTCGATGAAATCCCGAAGCTAGCGGCGTGGTTCGCGGTCGCGAACCGGTCGCGCGAATTGCTCAACACGCAAGTGCGCAGCGAATTGGTCATACTGGATCTGCTGCATTCCTGGCAGACGCCCCGGAGAACTTGAGATGTCCACACCGGCTGCAGGCGGGATGCCACGACAGGGAATCCTGTCGCTCGCGATCAAGGACAAGGGCGCGCTGTTCAACGCCTACATGCCATTCGTCAAAGGCGGCGGTTTGTTTGTGCCGACCACCAAGCGCAACAACCCCGGCGACGAGGAGTTCATCCTGTTGTCGCTGATGGACGACAAGGATCGTCTGCCGGTGGCCGGCAAGGTGGTCTGGATCACGCCGCCCGGCGCGCAGGGCAACCGTACGGCCGGCATCGGCGTGCAGTTCAATGAATCGAGCGATGGCGACGCAGCGCGCACGAAGATCGAATCGATCCTGGCCGGCATTCTGGGTCAGGAACGTCCCACGCATACGATGTGATGCGCGTCCTCGTACTGGGAGCCGGTGCAACCGGCGCATATTTCGGCAGCCGCCTGATCGAAAGCGGTGCGCGGGTCTCATTCCTGGTCCGTCCACAACGCGCCGCCCTGCTTGAGCGAGATGGCCTGCGCGTGATGGGTACCCGGCACAGTTTTGCGGCGAACGTCGACGCGATCGCCGCCGTGGAAGCGGGCGTCGAGTTCGATCTCGTCCTGCTCTCGTGCAAGGCCTACGACCTCGAATCCGCGATTGCTGCCATCGCCCCGGCGGTGGGGCCGACGACGCGTGTGCTCCCCTTGCTCAACGGCTTGCGTCATCTCGATGCGCTGGATGCGGCATTCGGTGCGCAACGCGTGCTCGGTGGTCTTTGCCACATCTCGGTGAACGTCGATAGCGCGGGTGCGATCCGGCAGGTCGGCACGATCGATCGCCTGACATTCGGCAGTCGACAACAGGGTGTGGCGGTGCCCGAGATCATCCGCGATGGCTTGATGCGGATGTCGGTGGAAGTCGGCGAAAGCGACGATATCCTCGCCGCGATGTGGCGGAAATTCACGTTTCTCTCGTCTTTGGCCGGGGTGACCACGTTGTTGCGCGGCAGCGTCGGCGAAATCGTCGCCGTCGAAGGCGGCGCGGATCTCGCGACCTGGATCTTCATGGAGTGCGCGGAAACCGCGCGACGCAGCGGCTATGCGCCCTCGGACGCGGCGATTGCGGAGACGCTTGATACGCTGACCACGTCACATTCGCCGCTCAAGGCCTCGATGTTGCGTGATCTCGAACGCGGCGCGCGTACCGAGGTCGAGCACGTGCTCGGCGACATGCTCGCTCGTGCGCGTGCGCACGCGATCGATACACCGCTATTGTCTGCGGCATGTGCCCATCTGCGCATGCATGAAGCGCGATTGAGCCAGGCAACGGGACCTATCCAGACACGCTGACTGGAGCGGGTCGCCTTCATTGACGACGCACCCGGCTCGATTCGTCAGCAGCGAAATCCGTTTCGATCCAGCATCGGCTCAGGCAACCGCTGCGGGCGTCGCGCGCAGATCCGCGCTGTCCCAGCCCTCGCGCGGCGAGAAGCGCTCGCCGTAGCGACGCTCCAGATTCTGCAGGCGCGCCTTGAGTACATCGGCCCCGGTATCGCGGATGTGCTGGATCGGACCGCCCCGGAACGGCGCGAAACCCGTGCCGAAAATCACCCCGGCATCGCAGAGATCGGCATTGTCGACCACGCCATCGTGCAGGCAGGCGACGGCCTCGTTGAGCATCGGCAGGATCATGCGATCCTCGATATCCGATGGCGCGACGTAGTTCGCGTCGACCTCGGGCTTGACCGGCTTGCCGTTCTCCCATTTGTAGAAACCTTCGCCGTCCTTCTTGCCGCGTTTGCCGGAGGCGAGCAGCGCTTCCATGCCTTCCGGGATTTCCAGCTTGAGGAAAGGGCCCAGTTCCTTGCCGACCGATGCGGCAACATCCAGGCCCACCGTGTCGGCCAGTTCGATCGGACCCATCGGCATGCCGAATTTCTTCGCGGCCTTGTCGAGGACAGGGCCGGGCACGCCTTCCCCGTACAGGCGGACCGCTTCGAGCATGTAGGGCATGAGGATGCGGTTGACGAGGAAGCCCGGTGTTCCTTTCACCGGAACCGGCAGTTTGTCGATCGCCTTGCAGAAGGCGAGGGCGCGTTTTTCAACGGCTGGATCGAGCCCATCGTGGCGCACGATCTCGACCAGCGGCATCAAGGCGACCGGATTGAAATAGTGAAGTCCGAGAAAGCGCGAGGGCTGGGCCACGCTGCTGCGCAACTCGTCGAGCGGGATGCTCGATGTGTTCGAGGCAAGCAGCGCGTCGGCCTTCATGTCCGGCTCTGCCTTGCGGTACAGCGCTTCCTTGGCCTCGGCGTTCTCGAAGATCGCCTCGATGACGAGGTCGGCTGCGGCAACACCATCGCCTTCGACATCGGCCTTCAGGCGTGCCATGGCCGGACCGATGCGATCGGCGGTTTTCAGGCGCTTCGCAAACAGTTCGTTCGCGCGATCGAGCGCCGGATGGATGTATTTGAGTTCACGATCCTGCAGGCTCACCTCGAATCCACGCAGCGCGCACCAGGCTGCGATGTCGCCGCCCATGACACCGGCGCCGATCACATGCACCTTGCGGATACCATGCTCGATCCCGCTGCCGAGTCCCTTCAGGCGTTCCTGCAGGAAGAACACGCGGATCAGGTTGCGCGCGGTCGAGGTCTGCGCGAGCTTCGCCACCGCGCGCGCCTCATTCTTCAAGCGCTGCGACAGGCTGCCACCGCGCCGCCAGGTATCGATCAACGCAAACGGCGCCGGGTAGTGCTCCGGTCGTGCTTTCGCCGCGGTCTGCTTGCGCACGATCGGAGCAAGGATCTGGCGTCCGGCCCAGGTATTGGTTGCCCAGGCTTCCAGGCGCTGCTGCAAGGGACGCACCGGCGGGCGACGGATGATCTCCCTGGCGCGCTCGATCAGCATCTCCGGCGACGTCACGGCGTCGACGAGGCCGATCGCGCGTGCATTCTCGGCCGAAGCGTTGCGCCCGCTCAGCATGAATTCGAGCGCTTTTGGCGCGCCAATCAGATAGGGCAGGCGCGCGCTGCCGCCCCAGCCCGGGAAGATGCCGAGTTTGACTTCCGGCAAGCCGATGCGCGTCGACGGGTCGCGGCTGGCCACGCGGTAACGGCAAGCCAGCGACAATTCGGTGCCACCGCCCATGCAATGGCCGTGGATCGCCGCCACGGTTGGGCAGCGCAGGCGTGCCAGATTCTGCAGGACGCGTTGCCCGTTGGTGATCGCATCGAGCACAAGCCCGGATTGCGCATAGCCTTCAAACTCGCGGATATCCGCGCCGGCAATGAAGCCCGCGGCCTTGCCGGAACGGATCACGAGGCCTTTGGGCAACTCGAAGGACAGGCGCTCGATGATTTCGTCGAGCTCGTCGAGAACCTCTCGTGCAAACGTATTGACCGAACTGCCTTGCCGGTCGAAACTCAGCACGACAATGCCTTCGGCGTCCTGTTCGCTGCTCCAGTGCTTGAAACGGAGTCCTTCGAACATGGCGGGGGTCCTCAGCAGCGCGGGGCGGCTATGATCCGGTCAATCCGCGGCTCTGGTCAATGCGCGCGCGTCCGGCTAAGGTTGGCGCAGTGCGAAGGGGACGCCAATCACGTGATGCAGGAATCCAACGAACTGCTGGTCACTCAACGGTTGTTCGAGCAAATCCTCAAGTCCGAGAGCAATCTTCTCGCCTTTGAGACAGCCCATATCGGCGAGGCCCTTGGCCAGTTTCGCCAGTTGGCCATGCGCAATGGCCAATCCGTCTATCTGTGGGATCCGGAAAGTGGCATCGCCGCGCTGCGTGAGAGCGAGTTGCGGGTGCCCGGCTCGAAGCGCCTTGGCGACGCGTTTCGTTTCATCCTGCAGAGCGTTCAATTCGCGATCTACCTGTTCGTCGATTTCGAAGAACAATTGCGGCCGCCGAATACCGTGCTGCTGCGCCGCTTCGCGCGCATCCGTACCGGCAACCAGCGCAAGATCGTCTTTGTCTCGAACACGCTGCGCCTGCCGGAGGATGTCGAGCCGCTGGTCGAGCGCCTGAATTCGGGAGGCGAGGCCGCTGCTCGTCCGCGTCTGCGCGACGGACGCTGGGTCGTCTGATGTCGACGGAATCCGGCAATGGCGCGGTACTGATC
>JBEBXZ010000213.1:0-4801 GCA_040391335.1 Dokdonella fugitiva
ATCTGATCTGGCAGTACCACGAGGTGCTCGGCTACGAGCCGCAGATCCAGCCCGCGCTTGCGCCACGCCACGATCCGGACGCGCAACTGCTCGATGGCGTGCAGCAACTCGTGCGCGACGGCGAACCCGAGCGCGCGGCTGACCAGCTCGGTACGCAACTGCGCGAGCGCGGCGGCACTGCCGAGCTGCATCTGCAATACCGCAAGCTGCTGGCCTCGACCGGCCGGCGCGACGAATCGCTGCGCCACGGCCAGGAATGGATGCACGTCCTGATCGCGCAGGAGGATTTCAAGCGCGCCCTCGAACTCGCGCGCGACTGCATCGCGCTCGATCCCGCGTTCCGCCCGCCCGCCGATGCGATCAACACGCTCGCCACTCGCGCGGCCGATGGCGGGCAGTCGCAACTCGCGCTGGGCCTGCTCTCCGGCTTCCATCGCCAGCATCCGAAGCACCGCGACCTGCCTGCCAACGTGTTCCTCGCCGCGAAGATCCTCGCCGACCGCATGGGGCGTGACGAGGAGGCGCGACGCATGCTCGATTTCCTGCTCGGGCAGTATCCGCAGCATGCCCTGATCGGCGAGATACGCAGCTACCGCCAGTTCCTCGACAGCTTCCCTGGCGCATCGAAGAAGATCTAGGGTATGAAGGATCGGCTGCAAATCCGCGTGTGGGCTCCATAGGTCCGACCGGCTCCTAGCCGAGCATGCACTCGGTGAGCAGCACGCGCGCCTTGCCGGCCTCCGTCGATTCCGGCGCGCGGCCGACGAGAGTCTCGAGCACGGGTCTCAGCGAATCGCGTTCGCCGCGCGCATACGCCATCTGGACAAGGCCAAGGACCTCGCCGGCGAAGCGCTCGCCATTCGCCGCCTGCAGGTCGATACCCTGCAGCAGCCGCAAGGCGTCGGCTACGTCGTCGTGCTGCAACCAGCGTCGCGCGAGGCCGAGGCGCAGCGCGGCCGGAATGCGGCGCGGATCGGTACAAAGCCCGGCATAGTCCTCGTAGACCTTGCGCTGCGCAGCGATCGCCTCGGCACCGCGTGCATCGATTCCGAACACGGCGAGTGCCGCGACGTGCAGACGCGGGCGTCCGGCCTCGCAGCGCGCGCAGCGATACAGCATGACCAGCAGGTCCGGGTCCTGCGCGCGGCGCGAAAGCATCGGTTCGAGCAGGCTTCTCGCCTGCACGATCTCGAGCCTGCCGAGATGCTCGCGCGCCCTGGCCATGTCCAGCGCATCGAGGCGTGCTTCGTCGGCGCGGACGTCCTCGTCCATGAAATCGCGGCGTTCCCAGCCGAGCGCGCGCATGCCGAGCGCGAGCAGGGCGCCGCTGGCGATGCCGCCGGCATGGGCCTCGAAGCCGATGCCGGCACCGCGATAGAAAGCGAGGTTGAGCAACTCCCAGCCGAGCCAGAACGGCAGCAGCACGATGGCCGGCGCGCGCACGTAGTCGAAGACGACGAAGAACCACCAGAAGAAGCGCACGCGCCGCGTGCCCCAGAGCATGCAGTACGCGCCCATGAGCGCTGCGATCGCGCCCGATGCGCCGAGCGCTCCGCCCGCCGTGCCCCAGTTCCAGGCCAGCGAAGCAAGCGAGGCACCGATTCCACCGAGCAGATACAGGACGAGGAACCGCCACGAACCGAGTGCGCCTTCGACGAGCAGGCCAAGCACGGCCAGAAAGATCATGTTGCCAAGCAGGTGGCCCGTACCGCCGTGCAGGAACGTCGCCGAGACGAGTCGCGGTACTTCGAGACGATCGAAGCGCAGCAGCCAGCGTTCGGTGAAGATGCGCTGCCATTGCATGTCGAAGGCCGTGCGCCGCGCGCGCCAGTCGTCACGTCCCTCGCTCGAATCGGGCACGATCGCTCCCGATTCGAGGGCCGCGAGGAACGGCGCATCCGATTGCAGCAGCATCGCGGCATGCTGCGGCGCGCTGCCGGCCAGTTCGTCGAACACGGCGTTCAGTTCGCCGCGCTCGTGGGTGGCGAGCCACTCGCGATAGACCGGGAACTCCTCGTCGCCGAGGCCGGTTTCGACGTACTGGTCGAGCGCGACGGCCCGTGCGCGATCGTCGCCCGCCTGCAGGACGAAGAACACGAAGACGTTGGCGATGACCAGGGCCAGGGTCATCCATGGAAAGCAGGCCAGCGTGAGCCGGCGATGCAATGGAACGATCAACACCCGTGTGCTTCCCCTGCGAGCGGACGCGAAGCATAGCGCGCGGCAAGGGCCGGGGCCGCGCGACCATGATGCGCGGCAGCGGATCCGGCTCGGTGTCCCGGAGCGCTTGCCGGCTGCCGTGGATCAGACCGCGGTCCTGAAGTGGTAGCCGACCGGCTGCATGCCTTGTTGCGCATAGAAGCGGTGCGCATCCACGCGTTGCAATCCCGAATCGAGATGCAATTGCGCGCAGTTCCCGCTTTTTGCGGTCGACCGGAGCCACGCCAGCAGCGCGGCGCCGAGACCTCGTGAGCGTGCTTCGGGCACGGTGACGAGGTCGTCGACGTAGAGCTGTCGCCCCGCGTACAGATTGGTCTGCACGCGATAGCCAGCGACCGCCAGTGGATGCCCGTCCTGCCACAGCGCAACCAGCCGATATCCTTCGGTTTCCTGCAGGCGAATGCGCGAGAGGAATTCCGCGGCGTCGAGATGCGGACGCAGATGCCGCATCACCTCGAAGCAGGCGTGGATCTCTTCGTCATCTCCGACGTGGCGGATATCGCTCATGTGTTTTCCCTGCTGGCGCAATGGCGCGAGTTGCCGGCGATGCCGGAGCAGTGCCGGAAGCCGACAGCATAGCGGCCAGCCATCGTGTCGGGCAGGGCCAAATCCTGTGGATCGAATGGGGCATCCGCACGGCCGTCAACGCTTCGCGAGGACATCCACGACGCATGGACGGAGTCCGGGCGCGCAAGCGCGCGCACGTCAAAGCGGCGCGAACAACTCGGCGAGATCGGCCTCGTCGAAGCGCAGGCTCTGCGTGCTGCCGCCTTCGAGCACGGCGGCGGCGAGTTCGGCCTTGCGTTGCTGCAGGGCCTGGATCTTTTCCTCGACCGTGCCGCTGCAGATCAATTTGTAGACGAATACCGGCTTGTCCTGGCCGATGCGGTGCGCGCGATCGGTGGCTTGCGCCTCGACGGCCGGGTTCCACCACGGGTCGTAGTGGATCACGGTATCGGCGGCGGTCAGGTTGAGGCCGACGCCGCCGGCCTTGAGGCTGATCAGGAACAGCGGCACTTCCCCGGCCTGGAAGCGCTCGACCAGTTCGGCGCGCTGGGTGCCCGGTGTTTGTCCGGTCAGCATCTGGAACTTGTGCTTGCGCGCGGTCAGCGCCTGCGCGATCAGGGCCAGCATCTCGGCGAACTGGCTGAAGATGAGGATGCGCCGGCCTTCCGCGACGAGGCTGTCGGTCAGTTCGAGCAGGAGTTCGAGCTTGGCCGAATCCACTATGCGGCGCGCACCCTGCAGCTTGACGAGGCGCGGATCGCAGCAGGCCTGGCGCAATTTCAGCAGTGCATCGAGGACGACGATGCCGCTCTGCGCGAGACCGCGCTTCTGCACTTCGGCGAGCACGCGCTCGTGCTGCGCGAGGCGCAATGTTTCATACAGTTCGCGCTGCGCACCCTGCAGTTCGATGTTGCGCGGGATGAAGGTCTTCTCGGGCAGGTCGGCGAGCACGTCTTCCTTGCGCCGGCGCAGCAGCAGCGGTGCGATGCGCCGGCTCAGGCGTTCGCGCCGCTCGACGTCGCCATGCTTCTCGATCGGCGTGCGATAGAAGCGCGTGAAATGTTTCTCGTTGCCGAGCAGGCCCGGCTCGACAGCATCGAATTGCGCCCAGAGTTCGCCGAGGTGGTTCTCCAGCGGCGTGCCGGTCATCGCCAGCCGGCGTTGCGCGGGAATCTCGCGCACGATCTTTGCGGCCTGGCTTTTCGCGTTCTTCACGACTTGCGATTCGTCGAGCACGAGCAGCGCATAGTGATGGGCGAGCAAGGCGTCGCGATCGCGCGCCAGCAGCGGATAGGTGGTGATGACCAGATCATGATGCGGAATCGCATCATGCAGGCCGCCGCGTTCCGGCCCGTGCAGCACGAGTACCGAAAGCGCCGGCGTGAAGCGCTTTGCTTCCTCGCGCCAGTTCGAGACCAGGCTGGTCGGGGCGACGATCAGGGCGGGCTGGTCGAGGCGTCCGCGCTGCTTCTCGGCGAGCAGATGGGCGAGCACCTGCACGGTCTTGCCGAGACCCATGTCATCGGCGAGCACGCCGCCGAGCCCGGCATCGGCGAGGAACTCGAGCCAGGCGAGTCCATCACGCTGGTAGGCGCGCAAGCTGGCGTTGAAGCCCGGAGGCTCGCTGACCGGTTCGCGGGTCGCACGCAGGTTCTCGAGTTCGCTGCGCAGGCGCTCGCCGCCGCGCCACGGAAGATTGCCCTTGGCGTTGAGTTCATCGAGCACCGTGATCTGCGATCGGCGCAAGCGCAGCGTGCCGTCGTCGTGATCGTGCTCGGGCATGCCCTGCAGCCATTCGAGCAAGGGCGCCATGAGTTGACGCAAGCGTGCGAGCGGCAACGGCACGCGACGGCGTCCGTCGATCGGCACCAGCCACATCGCGTCGGCGTCCTCGCCCTTGCGCGGACTCAACGGGAATCCCGGGTCAGCGAGCAGCCGACGCAGGATCGGCAGCAGTTCGACGCGCTCGCCACCGATGTCGATGCCGAGGCTCAGGTCGAACCAGGCATTGCCGGATTCCTCGAGTTCGGCGTACCAGTCATCGGGTTCGTCGAGCAGTTCGAACGGGAAACCC
>JBEBXZ010000214.1:0-4801 GCA_040391335.1 Dokdonella fugitiva
CGCCTCGCTGCCGGCGAACAAGGCCTGCACGCGTTCCCCCGGAAGGAAGCGCAGCGACAAGGCGCGCAGTTCCGCAATGCCGACGCTGCCAAGGTGCGCTTCCGCCGCGGCGTGCGAATAGCGCGAGAATGCGATCGTGACCAGCGCCGCCACATTGGCGAGCAGACTGAGCACAACGGCACGTGCCAGGCGACTCCATTCGTCCAGGCCAAACAGGTGATCGGGCGCCAGCCAGGTCAAGCCCAACGGTCCGTTCGCGACCCACTCCCACGAATCGCTGGCCAGCGCGGGAAGCAACAAGGTGTAAAGCCATACGAGGGTACCGACGAGCATTCCAGTGCTTACCGCACGCGCACCGAGTTGCGGACGATAGACCGCAACGAGCACGCCGGGCGCAATCGCCGACAATGCGGAGAACGACACCGCGCCGATGTCGGCCAGCGCATCGCTGGCCACCAGCACGCGACTATATGCCCAGGCGAGCAATACCACGACGAGGATGATCACGCGCCGCTGCACGAGCACTTCGCCGCGCAGATCGCCCGGCATCGCGCGGCCCCAGCCGGCACGCACGCGCAGCGGCGCGATCCAGTGGTTGCCGATCATCAGGCTGAGCGCGAGCGTGGCGACCACGACCATGCTGGTCGCCGCGCTGAGTCCGCCGAGGAAGGCCATCAAGGCCAACGCGCCATGCCCTTGCGACAACGGCAGCGCGAGCACATACAGATCGGAAGGAACGCCCAGCGGGCCGAGCAAGGCATCGCCGGCACGGGCGAGCGGCAGGATCGGCAGCGCGATCAACAGCATGTACAGCGGAAACAACCAGCGCGCGGTGCGCACGTGTTGCGGATCACGGCACTCGACCACACCGGCATGGAACTGGTGCGGCAAGGTGAATACAGCGAGCGCACCGAGCATCATCAGCGTCGTGAACCCGGAGCTTCCGTCCGCCGGCCTCGGCAAGGTCGCGGTATCGGCCGGCAGTTCGAGGCCGAACCAGACCATCGCGCCGAGCGCGAGCATGGCGACCAGCTTGAACAGCGACTCCAGGGCCATGGCCAGTACGAGGCCGCGGTTGTGCTCGTTCACATTGGCCCGGCGCGCGCCGAACAGCATCGCGAACAAGGCCATCGCCAGCGCGACCCACAGCGCACTGTCCTGCCACGCGGGAGCGACCAGTTCCTGGCGCCGGATCAGCATGCCGTAGCTCATTGCCACGGCCTTCAGTTGCAGGGCGATGTACGGAACGATGCCGAGCACGGCCACGGCAGTCACCAGCGCGGCCAGCGCGGTGCTGCGCCCGAGACGGATCGCGACCAGATCGGCAATCGACGAACTGTTGTGCGCGCGCGCGATCGCAACCAGACGCATCAGCAGGCCCAGTGCGAACACATAGACCAGGATCGTGCCGATGAAGGTCGGCGGCAGCCACCATCCGGAACGCGAGGCCTGCGTCACCGTGCCGTAGAACGTCCACGAGGTGCAGTAGACCGCCAGCGACATGGCATAGACGAAAGACCAGTGCCGCGCGAAGATCTTTGGGCGCCGGTCGCCGAGCAGGGCCGTGCCGAACAGCAATCCGAGCCAGATCAGGGAAGCAACGAGAACACTGATATCGCTCAACATGCGGGTTTCACCGTGTACTCGCGCTGGTCATCGCGTAGTGTTCCGGCGCCGGCATCCGCACGGAAAGCGATGATGCCGTGCGGCGCTTCGTGCGCACGAAATGCATGACCCATGCTGGCGGAAGGCAGGATCACCAGATCCCGGCCTGCGCCGGGACGACCGGAAGGAAAAGTGCCTGGGCGATGCAAGAGAAGAGCGCCACGACGCGACGAAAGAGCGCCAGGACACCCTGCAGGAGAAAGTTGCCTCGGCGGCAAATTCGCGCGGCCGGCAGGGCCGGCCGGCGAATCGATTACTGCAAGGGCGCGCCGAGCGCAGCGGCTGCTTTCGCGACCCAGCCCAGTTGCGCACCGGAACGCGTGTCGTAGTCGGCCCCGCTGTAACCCCACCAATCCCAACATGCTTTCGGATTCAACGGCGCATAGCTTGCGCGCGTCTGAGGATACAGCACGACCACCTTGTAGGCGTCCGCCCAGCGGTTGTAGCCCGCTTCGCGCACGAAGGCCTCACCGACCGTTTCGACATTCTGCTGGCAACCGTGGAATGCGATGTGCAATCCACATTGTTCGCCAGCAGCGCAGGCCTTCGGCACGTAGACATAACCTTTGTCCGCGAGCAATGCGTCCTTGCCAGCGGTGGCGTAGGCCTTCTGGTCGAAGCTGAGCAGTTCGCCATCGCCGGCACCCGGTGCACCGGCCGCATCCGCGTAGAGCTTGCCAAAGATCGCTCCGGCAGCATCGAAACCGCACTTGCCGATATACGGCGCCTCGCTGGTGTCGCAGGCGCCACCCGCTGATTCGGTCGGGAACGTATGTGCTATCGGACGCGCCTCGTCTTCCTCGACCAGCGCGCCGCCGAGTTGCCGGTACAGTTCGGCGCCTGCCGTGCTCACCGCCGCGCCGACCGTCGCATCGAGCGTGCCGTGGAACACATAGACATGGTCACCGGCAAGACCCGACAACGGCGCGATGCCACCCTGCTCCGCACGCTCACGCGCGA
This sequence comes from Dokdonella fugitiva, assembly GCA_040391335.1. GTDB lineage: Bacteria > Pseudomonadota > Gammaproteobacteria > Xanthomonadales > Rhodanobacteraceae > Dokdonella > Dokdonella fugitiva_A. Next base: position 2,626 of record JBEBXZ010000214.1, read on the forward strand.
CGCCGGCGAGGGCCGTCGCATCGGGCAACTTGTCCGCTTCCGGATTGAGACATTGCGACAAGGCAACTTCGAGCGCACCGCGCGCGCAACCGTAAGGTCCACCCGCAAGCAGTGCCGCACCGGCGATGCGATCGGAAAAGGCGAGATGCGCCTGCGTCGCCATGTACGCACCCGAAGACAGACCCGAAACCGTGGTGCGCGCCGGATCGAGCTTGAGCGCGGGCAACCCTGCCGCCGGCTTGGCAGCGCTGCAGGCCGAAACCGCGCCGAGTGTCGCGACCAGCAGCATCGCGACACCTGGCGATGGCAGCACGGCCGGAGTTCCGCGATCAACGGCGGGGACGAGAGCGTTCTTGAACGTCATCTTCATCATCAGAAGTTGTAGCGCGCGGTCAGGTAGTAGTTGCGCGGCATCGCATAGTAGGCCGTCTGGATGTTGCCGACACTCGAGAATTCCTGCGCGTCGGTCTTGTAGAGCTTGTCGGTCAGGTTGCGCACGCCGCCACGGACCTGCCACTTGTAGTCGGCGGAATCCCAGATGCCGAACAGGCCCGCGGTCGTGAACGCATCCTGCGAGAGCACTTCACGGTTGTCGACGCTGAGCCAGCTCTTGTCGCGATACGAAATGTCGCCGCCGAAGGTCAGGCTGCCTGCATCGCCGAGGCTGAACATGTGGCTGGCGGCGACGCGCGCGGTGTACTTCGGCGAGAACGGCACATGGTCGTGCAGGTCCGCGTAGATCGGGGCGCTGGCCACGCGCGGGTCGTCGAACGAGGCATAGCGCGCATCCATCCAGCCGATCTGCGCGGACAGGCGCGTGCCGTCGCCGACCAGCGCCGTACCTTCCAGCTCGATGCCATCGATCTTGAGCTTGGCGGCGTTGAGCACCGGGAAACTGCCTGCCTCCTCACCGCTGACGCGCGCCTGGAAATCATCGTAGTTGCTGTGGAACGCGGTGATGTTGCCGAGCAGGCGGCCATCGCTCGAACTCATCTTGAGGCCCATTTCGTAGGTCCAGACGAATTCCGGATTGAACTCGGGTGCTGCCGCTTCCGCCGCCGCATTCGCACGTCCGTTGAAACCGCCGGACTTGAAGCCTCGGTTCGCCGAGACGTAGCCCATGAACTGCTCGTTGAACGCCTTCTGCAGGCTCAGCGATGGCGTGACCGCATTCCAGGTCTTCTTCGCATCGAAGGCGACCGTGCCATCGAGTGAAGCCAGCACCGGCCCCCAGTACGTGCTCGTCGTGCGGTCGTAATCCTTGGTCTCGCGCGTGTAGCGCAGACCGGCACCGAGCGTCCAGCTCGGCGAGAATTCCCAGTTGACCTGCGCATAGGCGGCGGCGCTGCGCGTGGTCAGATCGTCGTTGATCGTGCGCAGGAACGAGATCGGCGCACCATTGAATCCGTAGAAATCATCCGCCCATGCATACTGCGTGGAAGGCACGTGCTCGCGCATGAAGTACAGGCCGTAGGTGGCGTGCAGATTGCCGCCGTTGTCGTACTGTGCCTGCAACTCCTGGCTGAACTGGCTCTGGTCGAGGCCGACGAAGACATCGCCGAGCACGTATTCCGAAGCATCGATATCAATGAAGGCCTTGGTGTTGAGCGCGCGGTACGCGGTGATGCTCTTCAGCATCCAGGTATCGGAAAGATTCCAGCTGAGTGCCGCCGAAGCACCCTTGTGGATCAGCTTCTGGCCCTGGTCCGGATCGAACGAGGTGCGCGTGCGGTAGTCGTAGTCATCGCCGGAAGGCTGCAGGAGCACGACCGGTCCGAGCGCGAGATCGGTGCGGATCAGCGGTGCCTCGGGATTGCCGAGCGTCAGCGCATTATCCTGATGCGTGTAGTCGAGCGAGAACACGGCCTTGAAGTCATCGCCGGGATTGCCGACCAGCTTCAGGCGGATCGCCTGCGTGTCATCGCCGTTGTAGTGTTTTCCACTATCGGGATTCTTCACGTAGCCGTCGTTCTTGCTGCCGACGATCGCCGCGCTGATGCCCCAGGTGTCATTCAGCGGGGTCGCGACATAGGCCTTGCCTTCGAGCAAGCCATTGCTTCCGGCCGTGACTTCGACGCTGCCGGTCGTTTCCTTGCCCGGTTCCCTGGTCACGATCTTGATCGCGCCGCCGGTCGAGTTCTTGCCATACAGCGTGCCCTGCGGGCCGCGCAGCACT
>JBEBXZ010000215.1:0-4780 GCA_040391335.1 Dokdonella fugitiva
TCAGGGCGCATTGATCCTGTTTGTGCCGTTCTGCACCGATGAGCGCCAAGGCTATCTGCGCGTGCGCTACTGCAGCCAGGCGCGAGCGGTCGAGAACCAGTGCTATGTCGTGCTCTCGGGCAATGTCGGCAACCTGCCGGGCGTCAACAACTTCGATATCCAGTACGCGCAAAGCTGCATCCTGACGCCCTGCGACCTGCCATTCGCACGCGATGGCGTCGCCGCCGATTCAACCCCGAATACCGAGATGGTGCTGTGGGCCGATCTGCGCCTCGAAGACCTCGCCCGCGCCCGCAACAACGGTACCGTGCAGAATCTCAAGGATCGTCGCCACGATCTTTATCAGCAGCGTTGGCTCAATCGGGAGCAGGAAGTCCGGGCAAGCCGAACACCCGACTAGATCATGTGAGCGGCAAGCCCGGGTCGCGGTTTCTTTGGCAGATGACTGACCAGAAAATCCATCTGGTCGGCCAGGATGTTGCGGTTGGAAAGAATCAGGTGCTCGACCCAGCTCGGTCGATATGGCACGGCCAGCAAGGGCATCTGTGCCTGTTGCGGCGTGCGGCTGCCTTTGCGCACGTTGCAGTGCAGGCACGCGGTCACCACGTTTTGCCAGATATCGCGTCCGCCTTTGGAAATCGGGATCACGTGATCGCGGGTCAGATCGCCGCGCGTAAAGTGGCGGCCGCAGTAAAGGCACAACGCACGATCGCGCGCGAACAACGCCGAATTGGTCAGCGCCGGTGCCGGGTCAATTGAGGCGGTGCGTGCATGTCCGGTCGTCGCGACAATCGGATGCACTTCCAGCAGGCTTTGTTCGCCGGATCGACGATTGATGCCGCCGTGAATCGTCAGGCAAGGATCGCCGAGCGTCCAGGAAATCGCGCCACGAACGTAGAGACAGGTCGCGTCCTGCCAGGAAATCCAGTCCATGATGCGCCCGCTCGCATCCAGGGAAAGGACGCGGGTGCCATGGATGTCGCCCATCTTTCGCAGTTCCGCCAGCATTCGTACCTCCATCAGGGGAGAGCGATCACCGGCGCTTCACCCACCGGTGCATGCATTGCGCGATCCGCAGCATAGTCCATGTACATGGCAGTTGCGCAACACGCGCCTGCGGGAGCCATCGGGATCGATGGCGCAGCGCTCCGGGTTTCCCCGTATGGCGAGTGCCAGCCACGCTGGTTAGCCTCCGCGCTATCGGGCTCGCGCAGGCGGGACAGAACAGCGTTGGAGAGAGGCATGGACTTCGGTCTCGACGGCATTGGCAGAAATCTTGCGGACTGGGCCGGCGAAGCTGCCGAGCAGATCGCACAAGGCGCTTCCGATTTGACGGATGCCGTTACGGATGCGGGCGAGGAAGTGCTGCAGGCTGGCAGTCAGGCGCTGCAGGGCGCGCAAGCCTGGGTCGGGGAGCGTCTCGATCAGATCGAGGGCATCGAGCAACGCATTGGCAGCGCCATTGATGGTGCGGTCGAAAGCGCCGAACAGGCCGTGGACGGATTCCGCGAAGGACTCGTCAATGCCGGCGAGCAATACGGCGGTATCGTTGGCGGCACGCTGGCGCGAAATGTCTCGAGCACGATCGGTGTCGTCGAAGGCGCGGGGCTCGCCATCTACGACATGGGCAAAGGCGTCGTGCAGATCGCCGATGGCGCGGTCAATCTCGTCAATCCGCTGCAATGGGCCGCGCGACCCGAGGAAAATCTCGCGCGACTTGAAGGCGTTGGAAACGCGGCCGTTGCGATCGGCGATCTCGCCAATCCGGCCGCCTGGCTCACCCGCGGCGATGCGAACCTTGGCACTGCCAAGGCGCTCTGGGATGGCGTGACCGAAGGCTATCAGGACGCGGCACAGCAGGGCGACTGGGCCAAGTTCGCGGGACGCGGCGTCATCGATGTCGGCAGCCTGTTCATCGGTGTCGGTGAAGTGAACGCGGCGATCAAGGGCGCGCAGGGAGGTGCCGCGGCCGCACGCATCGCCGAGCCGCTGGCGGGTATTCGTGCACTGGACAGCGCCGGAGATGCTGCGCGTCTCGGGCGTGCTGGAGACGCGTCCACCGGTGGGCGCCTGCTTGATGATCTGTCGCCCGCGCCACGCAATGCACCGCTCCAGTCCGTACGTTTCAATTCAATCGACGATCTGAACGCCGCGGCGAATGCCGCACAGCCGAACACGATCTACGAATTCGGCACGATGCGTTGGACGACAGACAGCGAGGCGCGCGTCGTGCGTGCCGAAGGTCGCGTCGAACTCGACCCGGTGGGTCGCAACGATCCGAACCTGCAGCGCCAGATCGGCAACGAAGGCCGCGAGACCGATGTCGGTTTCCATCTGATCGCCGATCGCTTTGGCGGCCCGACCAACCGCATCAATGTCGTTCCCGGCAATGGCAAGCCGATCGGCGATGGCCTGCCCAACCTCAACAATGGCGCCTACAAGCGCTTCGAGAACGAAATCGCCGATCTGCGCAGCGCCGGTCACGACGTGGATATGCAGGTCAGCGTTCAATACAATCCGGGCAACACCAGTACGCGACCGGATAGCCTTGTCGCAAGCTACCGCGTCGATGGTGGCGACTGGATCGACCATCGCTTCGTCAACAAGTAGCCCGCAATGGATGATTTGAACCAGGCCTATATGGAGACCGTGCGTGCGGTCGCGCAGAGCGTGGTCAACGTGCGCGAAGGCGAGTGGGGCGACCGCGACTGGAAACGCATCGTCGTCAACTACGAATCGCTGCGCCATACCAATGATCCGCAGGAAAGCGTTCTCGCTTTCGCGATCGCAGCCAAGCCATCCGGCGCGCCCGAGAAGATTTCGTTCCGACTCAGCGAGGCCGCAGAAGCCGGCTTTCACCATGTTTCCGATGTGATGGCCGCCAGCAAAGGCCAACGCTGGACCGTCTGCGATCTCGTCATCGAGCGTGATGGTCGCTACACCTTCGATTTTTCCTACGATCCGCCGTACCGCCTCGGCGGACAGTTGAACGACCAGCGCTTTCGCGACTACCTGCAGCTTTATCTGGACGGCAAGCGCTGAGGTTGATCCAGCTTTGGTGGGGACAAATACGCATCGGCGCTTTTCCGTGCCGCGTCCGCGCTCGTGGTTTGCGTGCGGCAATCGCGCCCCGCTGTGATCAGCTGATCTGATCACCTTTCGCTACCCTTTGGCGCATTCCTGATTGAAGACGATTGCGAGACGCGATCTGCGAACTGATCGCTGGGTCCCAGTGCAAATCGGGGTGTCGCGGAGATATGCCTCGCGGCTGGAGTCAGCTTTTTCAGGCTGGCGCCGGGAGCGGAGACCATGCGCCTTTCGCAAGCAAGGGATGTAGGGCATTGAGGGATGGAAACTCCCTGTTGTCGTTTGTTAGAGTCCTTCCTTCGCTTTTTGGCGGCCTTCAGATCTCGTGACCATCATCGCGTCGCGAGGGCAGGCAAGTGGATGCCTCGTGGCGATTTTATAGTGGAGCCTCCCGGCGTCGTTGCCGATACCGAAGCACTCGATCTCTGACTGCGCGGCTTTCAGAACTTGGAAAGCGCGACATGCTGCGCATGAGCCTTTGGTGAAGGGAATTTTGAATAGGGGAATGGGAATGAACGTTTGCGTTATCGCGGCTCTTGGCGGGATGCCTGGCGGCATGAGTTGATGATGATGGTTGATGACCTGCCTCGGGACGATGGAAACGTCTCTGTCGATCTTGGTACTGTTGTATCTTTGGAAAAAGGTGAAGGATCGTATGGTTCTGCGCCTCCAGTATTGCCCCCGGATCGGCAAAAGCTGGTTGCCCCTGCGTCCTATCGGCCGGATATCGACGGGTTGCGCGCAGTCGCGATTCTTCCGGTGCTGCTTTTTCACGCGTTCCCGTCAGTCTTGCCTGGCGGGTTCGTGGGTGTTGACGTGTTTTTTGTTATATCTGGTTACCTGATAACGCGGCTGATCCTTCCAGGGGCCGATACCTCTCGATTCAGTTTCATCGAGTTCTATTCACGTCGAGCGCGAAGGATCTTTCCGTCAGTGGCAGTCGTGATCCTAGTCACTCTGGTGTATGGGTGGTTCCGACTCTCGCCCGACGCTTTCGCGTCGCTCGGTTGGCATAGCCTCTCGGGTGCGGGCTTTCTCGCCAATATAGCCTTGTGGGGTGAATCGGGCTATTTCGACGCGGCCGCCGAGACCAAGCCTCTTTTGCACCTTTGGTCCTTGGGGATTGAGGAACAGTTCTATCTGGTCTGGCCGATTCTGCTCGTGCTGATTTGGCGGATCCGCTCCAGATTGCTTGTTGGAGTGCTGTTATCGACTCTTTCGTTTGCTGCCAGTCTTTACCTCGTCAAGGTCGATTCTATCCAGGCGTTCTACTCCCCATTGTCGAGGGCTTGGGAGTTGCTGGTCGGGTGCCTGCTCGCGTACTGGCATTTCCGCGGAAACATGCACATTCAGTCGAGCTCAGGACTGGGAGTTGCCGTATTTCCGCGTGAGCGCGCAGCTGACGCATTGTCGCTTCTAGGCATGTGCCTTATCACGATTGCGATGTTCGTGATCGACCATGCCAAGCTATTTCCGGGGGCTTGGGCTCTTATGCCGACGCTGGGGGCCGCGTTCATCATTGCTGCCGGTCAACAGGCATGGATCAACCGCGTCGTGCTCTCGAATGTATCAATGGTCTGGATCGGGCTCATAAGTTTTCAGCTCTATCTCTGGCATTGGCCGGTATTGTTTGTCGTGCGTGAGGCATCGGACGGGATGCCATCGACGGTGGGCAGTCTCATGGCGATTGGTG
>JBEBXZ010000216.1:0-4767 GCA_040391335.1 Dokdonella fugitiva
TGGTGTTCGAGGATCGCCGCCTTCAGCTCGCGATAGGCGAGATACTGGATGCGACGATCGATCGACAGCGTCAGGTCGCGTCCCGCCTGCGCCTCGCGCAGCAGCTCGACATTCTCGACGACGTGACCGAGCCGGTCGCGGATGACGCGCTTGAGACCGGGCTTGCCGGCCAGCCAGTCATCGAATGCAAGCTCGAGGCCTTCCTGCCCGCGATCATCGATATTCGTGATGCCGAGCGTATGCGCCATGATCTCGCCGCTCGGGTAGTAGCGACGGAACGCGCGCTCGCTGGCGACGCCCGGAATGCGCAGTTCGAGCAGTTCCTTCGCCGCATCGGGATCGACCGGACGCTTGAGGTAGAGGAACTCCTTGTCCTTGCGCTGCACGAGGCGCTCGGTCAGCGCATCGGTCGTCACGTCGAGCGCCTTGGCGAGGATCGGCAGCTTGTCGGGATTGGCCAGCAGCTCCTGCGGATTGCCCCAGATCGACTCGACCGGCGTGGATACCGCCAGCGGCTCGCCGTTGCGATCGAAGATCGTGCCGCGCGAAACCGGAATCGGGATGTCGCGCAGGTAGCGCGCGTCGCCTTCGCCCTGATAGAAATCCTTGCGCACGACTTGCAGATCCACGGCGCGCACGACCAGCGCGGTCGACGCCAGCACGAGCACCATGAGTACCGAGTACAGGCGGAAACGCAGATTGGCGGGTTTGCCGCGCGATTTCATTCGACTTCCTTTCGCGCACGCAGGCACGCGAAAACCTGCGCTTCCGCACAGGTTTTCGAGCGTTTGGCCGAAGCCAAAATGTCGGTAGCGGCCCTTCCGGATCTGCTTCCATTCATGACTGTGAGTTTCCCCCTCACTGCCGATTCAACGTTTTGTGACGATCATCTCCGCGGCGTTCGGCGAAACCATGCCGAGCCGGCCGCGTGCGATCTGTTCTATTCGATTGTTTTCGGCCCAAGTCGCCTGCTCCAGTTGCAGGCGTCCGAACTCGAAATTGAGGTTGTCGCGCTCGTTGCCGAGCCTGTTCAGTTCGATGAAATTCCGCCGGCTCTCGTGACGCGCGTAGACCACGCCTATCGCACTCACGATCACCACTGCGATAAGCACCAGCATCGCGACCAGACGGAACATCACGCACGTTTCTCCGCCACCCGAAGCACCGCGCTGCGCGATCGTGGATTGATCGCAAGCTCCTCGGACCCCGGAAATTGCTTGCCCAGCGCGATCAATGCGGAAAGAGGCACTTCAACCGGCGGCAGGTTGCGCCGATTGACCGGCTTCGGTTCCTGTCCACGCATGAAGCGCTTCACTACACGGTCCTCCAGCGAGTGGAAGCTGATCACCACCAGCCGCCCACCCGGTTTGAGCCGTTCGAGCGCTGCCTGCAATCCTGTCTCCAGCGCACCCAGCTCGTCGTTCATGTGGATCCGGAGACCCTGGAACGTGCGTGTCGCCGGGTGCTTGTTGCGTTCGCGATAGCCGATCGTTCTTGCCACCAACTCGGCGAGTTCCGCGGTCGTCTGCAAGGGCAGTTCGGCGCGGCGCTCGACGATGGCCTTGGCGATCCGTCGACTCAGTTTTTCCTCACCGTAGCGATACAGCACATCGGCGATTTCGGTTTCGTCCGCGGCGGCCAGCCATTCGGCGGCGCTGCTGCCCGAACCCGGATCCATGCGCATGTCGAGCGGACCATTCGCCTGGAAACTGAAACCCCTCGTTGCATCGTCGAGTTGCGGCGACGACACGCCGAGATCAAGAAACACGCCATCCAGGCCCTGCGCGGTTTCCGGCCAGTCGCCGAGTTCCGCGAAACTTGAATGCCGGATCCGTACCCTTGGATCCTGTCCGAATGATTCGTTGGCCTGCGCGATGGCCAGTGGATCCTTGTCCATCAACAGCAGCCGGCCCGCATCACCCAGCTGTTCCAGTACCTTCCGCGCATGACCGCCGCGACCGAACGTGCCATCCAGGTAAATGCCATCAGGCCGGATCTGCAGCGCCTCGATCACCTCGGCCAGCATCACCGGCATATGCGTGAACTGCGCTTGCATCATCTTCCTTCCTGCCTAGAACCTGAGATCGAGCATGTCCTCCGTGATCTGCTCCTCGCTGATCGTTTCGCGAATCTTGGCGAGGTGCGCCTGTTCACTCCACAGCTCCAGCTTGTTGCCCATGCCCAGCAGAACCGCCTTCTTCTCGATGCCCGCCGCACTGCGTTGACTCGAGGGCACCAGCACGCGGCCATTGCCATCGGGTTCCACATGCGCCGCCGCACCCACCAACTTCATCTGCAGATTGCGATGCACGGCCTTCGCCTTGCTCAAGGCATTGACCTCATCGCGCAGTTGCTCCCATTCGCTCTCCGGGAACACCCACAAGCAGCCTTGTTCAAACGGGTTATAGGTAATGACCAGGCGATTTCCGCTGAGTTTCGACACGGCCTCGCGATGGGTCGCGGGGATAGCTACCCGACCCTTGTCGTCCAGCGTGACTGCGGTTTCGCCTTGGAACATGACCACAAAACACCACTAAAAACCACTTAAACCCACCTTATGCCGCAAGTCATGGACTGTCAAGAAAATTCCGGCGGCGGAAACCCACGTTCACAGATGTGACCGGCAGGCCCCGGGGCACCCGCGAAAACCGGATGCGCAGCGGCCGGCCCTACCAGGTAAAGCCGCGATTGGAGACCTCGCCAGGAACCGCCCTGACGCGCGTCAGGGCATCCATCGGAGGCGAGCCTTCGGATGGTGGGAATACGTCCGCCGCCCTGTCGTCGACGAAGGCAACGCGCGAGCTGGGTTCAAACGTCGGTGTATCCAGCAGCGGTTGGTGGACAAGCTTCGATCATTCCCTGACGCTCGCCCACGAGAATGAGCGACGCGGGTTTGCCAGTGACCGGATGGACCGGCTCGTGCAGGGCGACAAGTCGCAAGCCCGCCGCGTCGAACATCGAGACCCAGGTTTCCAGGCGGCGGAAGTACCATGGCGGCGCATCGGTGAACTCCGCGCTGAAGCCGGCCCAGGATCCCTCGCGCCAGCCGTCCGCGTACGGCAAGTCACCGCAAGCCACGAGCGGATGGAGGGTCTGCACGATCAGCGTGCCTGCCGGTTCAAGCAGACGCGGAGACGCGGCAACCAGATCGTCCACCGAGTCCTTGCCGAGCAGCGAGAAGTTGCAGACGCAGACGTCGAAACATTCGCCTAAAGCACCGCGCGCAAGCATTTCGTGCGATACGACGTCGAAGCGACCGCCACCGGCGACGCGCGCCCGCTGAACCAGATCGGGACTGGCATCAATGCCGTGCACAGCCACGCCATGACGCACCAGCTCGCGGGCGAGCCAGCCTTCGCCGCAACCGATATCGAGCACGGTACGAGGCTTGCGCGAGAGTACGGCTGAAGTGATCGCCTGATTGGTCACCCGCACGCGACTCTCGATCTCTCCGTTGTCGATCGCCTTGATCCATGGCGCACCATTGCGTCGCCAGGCATCGATGATGCGCTGCTCGGCATCCGTCACGGTCGTCGCCCCGACTCGCCGCGCGGCGCGGTCGCGGACCATGCACCGATCGGCAAATCCTCAGCGCCGCGACTGCGCATGATGACGTGGACGCCGCCGCGCGTCGTGCCACTGACGCGTTCGAGCACGCTCGAAAAAACGAATGGGAGATCGTCGAGCGTGATCTCGCCGCGCGCGAGGAAATAGCTGCTGCGCACGCCGAGTCCGAGCCGGCTCGCGATCGGCACGCCTTGCTGCTCCGCTTCGATCAATGCGCTGTCGACGTCACTCCATTTCGCCTGTCCGTTCTGGCGGATGCGTTCGGCCAGCGCCTGGGTCAGTTTCGGATCGAGACTCATGAGCACGGCTGTCGTCGCCGTATTCAGATTGATCGCCGTGCCGGGCGGCAATGCGCAAACTTCAGGCGCCAGCCGCGAATACACCTCGCCGCTGATTCCGCGCACGAGACGCAGTTCGGAAACATGTGCAAATGGCCGGTTCGCCGCACGATAGGCAATCGCCTGCGCGAGATAGGCGCTGTCTTCGGCGCCGCCTTCGGCATCGATATCCGTATCCGCATCCATCCAGTCGACGATCGCGCCGGCCAGCGACGGATCGAGTTGCAGGGCGACCAGCAGGTTGCGCAAGCGCGCGCGCCACACCGGCGCCTCACCCGGCCTCGGCGAGACGAGGTTGTTCAAGTTGAAGCAGCCATTGAGATCGCTCATGCGCGCGCTGATGCGACCGCCCGGAACCTCCTGCGGCGGCAGCGGCAAGGCCCATGGATCGTTGTTGCTGTCGATGCCGCTCATGTCTTCGAGATCCTTCTGCAGGACTTGCGCCGCATACGCTTCGAGGCCCTCCGCATAGGCGATCGCCTGCTCGCCACGCAGCGCGTTGCGCGTGCGCGCATAGGCCAGTTCGCCACGATCCAGCAGCGAGGCGATCAGGATCATCGCCAGCGCGACCGCGAGCAGGGCGATCAGCAAGGCAACACCACGCTGGCGCTGCGGCCCGTTCACGGTTTGCCTCCGATCGGAAATGGCAGGCCGATGGGTATAACCGCGTCGCCCGGATCTCCCGAATCGGGCGTGCCGGTGGCGCCGACACCGCGCGTGGGCAAACTCGATGGCAAGGCAATCACGCGACGCAGTTCGCCAAAGTCCTCCAGCTCGAAACGCAGCTCGATCGCGCGCGGCAAGGTCTCGATCGGCATGTCGCGCGCCGGCCATGCATCGCGCCAAGCGCCATCGACGCCGA
>JBEBXZ010000217.1:0-4758 GCA_040391335.1 Dokdonella fugitiva
ATCAACGTGCTGCTGAACTCCAAGGCGCGCCTGAAGACCCTGATCAAGGACGAACTGCGCGAGGATGCGAAGAAGTTCGGCGACGACCGGCGCTCGCCGCTGGTTGCGCGTGCGGCGGCACAGGCGCTCGACGAGGCGGCCCTGGTCGCCAGCGAGCCGCTGACGGTGATCCTCTCCGCGAAGGGCTGGATCCGTGCCGCCAAGGGCCATGACGTCGATGCCAGCACGATGAACTATCGCGACGGCGACAGCTATCAGGCTTCCGCGAAAGGACGCACGACGCAACAAGTCGCCTTCATCGATTCGACCGGGCGCAGCTATTCGGCGCCTGCGCATACCCTGCCCTCGGCGCGCGGCAATGGCGAACCGCTGAGCGGGCGCTTCGGCCTGCCTGCCGGCGCTGCCATCGACACGCTCGTGATCGCCGATCCGGCCGCCAAGCTCGTGCTCGCTTCGGATTTCGGCTATGGCTTCGTGACGAAGTTCGAGACGCTGCTGGCGAACAAGAAGAACGGCAAGCAGCTCATCAACCTCGACGACAAGGCGCATGTGCTGACGCCGGCCATCGTCGCCGACACGGCACGCGACCGCATCGTCGTGGTGACCAGCGCGGGCCACTTGCTGATGTTCTCGGTCGCCGAACTGCCGGAGCTCGAAAACGGCGGCAAGGGCAACAAGCTGATCGAGATCCCGAAGCCGAAACTGGCGAGCGGCGAGCGCGTGGTGGGCGTTGCCGTGATCACCGAAGGACGCGGCGAGATCACGCTGTATGCCGGACAGCGCAAGCTGACGCTCAAATGGGCCGATCTGGTCGAGTACGGCGGCAATCGCGCCACGCGCGGCAATGTACTGCCACGCGGGCTGCAACGTGTCGAGCGCATCGAGACAAGTGGCTAGCCAGAGATATGGCGATCCGCCCGCGCTGAGGCGTGCGGGGCGCATGTCGATGGATTCATTTCGCTGGATTTCTGGAGAACTGCATGCGCTGGTTCCGTCGCATCCTTGGCGCACTCGTCGTGCTGTCCGTCACCCTTGTGCTGTGCGTGTGGTGGATGCTGCGCGGCAGCCTGCCGCAACTCGATGGCGAGATCTCGCAGACTGGCGTGAATGCGCCCGTCACGATCGAACGCGATGCGCTCGGCACCGTCACCGTGCACGGCGAAAATCGCGACGACGTGAGCTGGGCGCTCGGCTACGTCCACGCGCAGGAACGTTTCTTCGAAATGGATCTCATGCGCCGCAGTGCGGCAGGCGAGCTGGCCGAACTGTTCGGTGACGTGGCGCTGCCAGCCGATCGCAAGGCACGCGTGCATCGCATGCGTGCACGGGCCGAAGCGGCGCTCGCGCTCGCTTCGCCGGAAGATCGCACGACGATCGAACGCTATCGGGATGGCGTGAATGCCGGCCTCGCTGCCCTGCGCGTTCGCCCCTTCAGCTACTTGCTGACCCGCGGCGAACCCGCACCGTGGCGCAGCGAGGACACGATCCTCGTCGTCGATTCGATGTACTTCTCGCTCAACGATGCGGGCAATTCCCGCGAGCTCGGTTTCTCGCGCATGCATGCCGCGCTTCCGGAATCCGCGTGGCGCTTTCTGTCAGCCACCGGCGGGCGCTGGGATGCCCCGTTGAGCGGACCTGCCATGCGCTGGCCGGATCCACCGACCGCCGACGAACTCGATCTGCGCGCGCTCGATCCTGCCTTGTTGCGCGGCACGGAACCACCTTCGGGGATCGTGCCTGGCAGCAACAGTTTCGCGGTGAGCGGAAAGCTCGCTGGCGGCGCAGCGATCCTCGCCAACGACATGCATCTCGATCTGCGCGTGCCCGCACTCTGGTTTCGTGCGCGGCTCATCTATCCCGATCCGCGTCGCAGCGGCGAAATGATCGACGTCAACGGCGCGAGCCTGCCGGGCACGCCCGCCATCGTCGCCGGCAGCAATCGCCGGATCGCCTGGGGATTCACCAACAGCTACGGCGATTTCACCGACTGGGTACGCGTGCTGCCGGATACGCTGGAAGCCGGAAAATACCGCACGGCCGAGGGTCGCGAGGCGGTCACCGTGCATCAGGAGACCATCGCGATCAAGGGCCGCGATGCTGAAATCCTCGAAGTCCAGGAAACACGCTGGGGCCCGATCCTCGCCAAGGACATCGATGGCACGCCGCTGGCATTGGCGTGGACCGCGCATCGCGAAGGCGCAGTCAATCTGAAGCTGCTGGCGCTTGAACAGGCGCAGACCAGCGACGAAGGCGTCGCCATCGCGCAGCAGGCCGGAATGCCCGCGCAGAACTTCCTGGTCGCCGATCGCTACGGCCACATCGCCTGGACCATCGCCGGCCGCATCCCGTTGCGCAGTGGCGATTTCGATCCGCGCCTGCCGGCGGACTGGAGCTGGCCGGGAACAGGCTGGAACGGTTGGCTGGCGGTCGACGAGTATCCGCTGATTTCGAACCCGCCCTGGCAGCGCCTGTGGACCGCGAATGCGCGGCTGCTCGACGAGGGGCCAAAGCTCACTGCATTCGGGGACGGTGGCTATGATCTCGGCGCGCGGCAGAAGCAGATCCGTGATGATCTCGAGGCACGCGAACATTTCACGCCGGCCGACATGCTCGCGATCCAGCTCGACGATCGCGCACTGTTCCTTGATCCGTGGCGCGAACAACTCGTGCTCGTGCTCGAAAAGGCAGCAGCGGGACCGTCGCGCCAGCGCATGCGTGAAGCGCTGGACGACTGGGACGGACGCGCTTCGACCTCGTCGGTCGCCTATCGGCTCGTCCGTGCCTGGCGCGCCGAAGTGATGGCGACCGTGCTCGATGGTTTCGCCGCGGCCGTTCGCGTGCGCTTCGCCGATTTCGAACTGCCGAAACTGTCGCAGACCGAGCACGCGGTCTGGGAATTGATGAGGACACGCCCGCCACATCTGCTGCCGCCCAACACGGCGAGCTGGGATGCGCTGCTCGAAGGCAGTGCCGATCGCGTCATGGCACGCATGCTGGCGCAAACCGGCGACCTCTCCGAGCGCACCTGGGGCGAACGCAATACCGCGCGCATCCGTCATCCGCTATCGCGTGCCCTGCCCGGCTTCGTTGCGCGCTGGCTCGACATGCCGGCCGATCGCTTGTCCGGCGATTCGAACATGCCGCGAGTGCAGGCGCCGGGCTTCGGTGCTTCCGAACGCTTCGCAGTCGCTCCCGGCGACGAGGAGAACGGTTACTTCGAACTGCCCGGCGGACAGAGCGGCCATCCCCTGTCGCCGTTCTACGGCGCCGGCCATGCGGACTGGGTCGAGGGCAAGGCCACGCCATTCCTGCCCGGCGCGACCTCCTATCGATTGCGATTCACACCTGACACTGGAAAACGCTGAGTTCACCGCGAAAGGCATCGCTACTTGCGATGCCTTTCGTTGTCGGCGCAGGTGTGCATCACGGCGTCGGTGGCTCGAATCCGTCCTCGAAGATCAGGTCACGCGCCGCGGGGCCGATGACGGTCGTCGTCAGCGATTGCGGCTCGCCGCCCTGCGCGATGTGCAAGGCGATCTCCGCATCCGCCGGCGCGGCGTTGGCGACGAACGAGAAGCGGAACATCGTGCCCCAGTTCAGCGCGTTCAGAACCGCCGGCGTATTCGCCGGCGGGGCTGCATTGACCGGCGCCGACCAACTCACCGCACCGCCATCAACGGTACTTGTCCAGTCGTTCGCGCTGACGAGGTCGCCATCACTGAAGCGCACGTCGCTGATGACGCGGCCTGCGCCCGCAGAGATGCGGAAGCGATCGAAACCGAAGTTGTGGACGACCTTGACGAAGCCCGGACGGCACGTCGGCCCGGGTATCGGGTCGAGGCATTCAGTGACGGCGCGCGCGAAATCGTGGTTCATGACGGCATAGTCATAGCGCCACGAACCGCCGCCGAGATCGGTCGCCTTGACCGCGACCTGCGCATGCCCTTCGCCTGTTGCGAATTCCACGTTGCGTGCGTTCGGCCCGGGATTGGCCCGATCCACCCAGCGATCAATCGCGGGACCGAGGCGATAGTCCGTGCCCGTACCGATCGACCATACCGCGCCACCCCAGACCGGCTCGACGATCTTGTTTCCCATCGAGTTGTAGATGTTGATGTCCTCGCGGGCGAGGTACCACGACTCGAACAGATAGGCCGCGCCGGGTTGCGTGCTTGCAGCGATCTGCGATTCCGCGACGATCAGGCGCTGCGAATACTGGGTATTGCCCGAAGTGTTCGGCACGCCGTCGCAATTGGTGTCGTAGATCGATCCGCAACGTCCCCACACGTTGGTCGCCGGTATGATCTCAGAACGCGGGCCGAGTGCATTGCTGGTGTCATTGTTGCTGACGCCGTAGGTATCGGAACACTCCCGGCCGAGTACATGCGGATCCTGCCCGTGCCCTGGCGCACAACCGATGTTGGTGGTCAGGAACGCATGCTTGACGCCCGAGCGACCGATCTGGTCGATGCTGCCATCGGCATTCAGGCGGTACATGTTCCAGATCAGGTAGGGATGCTGATCGTTGTCGTAGGGCGGGAAATTCCCGCTGAACTTCTCGTACCACGGGATATCTGCCGTCCACAGCACCGTGCTGGTACCGAGTGGATCGTCCGGCACCGTTGCCACGGGCGAGCCATTGTTCACATTGTTCCTGAGCGTCGAACTCGGAGTGAAGACGAGCTGGCTGGCCGCCGACGAACCGGTGCAGCCCATGCAACGGCTGTACTGCGGGCCGAACCTCAGCATGAACAGATC
>JBEBXZ010000218.1:0-4757 GCA_040391335.1 Dokdonella fugitiva
CCTGGGATTCCCGATTGATGAGCATGCCTGCGAACAGCCAGCGACCCCTCGCCATCTTTGGCGGCACGTTCGATCCAGTCCATCTGGGTCATCTGCGCGTGGCATGGGAAGCCGCCGAGCAACTCGATGCCGAAGTGCGCCTGCTTCCCGCCCATGTTCCGCCGCATCGCCCGCAGCCGCGCGCATCCGCCCGGCAACGCCTCGCCCTGCTGCGCGCTTCGCTGGCAGGGCAGACGCGATTGTCCATCGATGCGCGCGAACTGGCGCGCACGGGGCCGTCCTACACGTTCGATACGCTCGTGGAATTGCGCGCCGAGATCGGCGCGCAGCGGCCGCTCGTGCTGCTGGTCGGTGCCGATGCCTGGGCGGGTTTGCCGACCTGGCATCGATGGCGCGAGCGAACTGGCACACGTCGGTGTGTTGACGCGTGCCGGGCGTCGCGCCGCGGAAAGCGCGGAGCTGGCCGCGGTCGCCGACGCGCGTCGCGTCGCGCAGGCCGCAAGGCTTGCGCAATCACCGGCTGGCCTCGTGGTCGATCTCTACGTTTCGGCGCTGGATATTTCAGCAACGCGGATTCGCAATGACCTGGCCGAAGGACACGAGCCACGATTCCTGGTCGCCGACGCGGTGCTCGAAGATCCTGCCCTGCTCGCGCCGTACCGGAATCCTTAGAGTGCCGGCCGGCGCTGCGCGAACGCGCTAGCCGTTCTTCGCCTTGAGTCCGGCGGCCATCGCGTGCAGCACGGTTTGTGATTCGGGCGAGAACCAGTTGTCGACGAAATCCTCGTCACGTAGATCGCCTGCGTCGTCGAACAGCTTGCGCAGATCGGCGCGCGCCAGGCGCCGTGTTTCCGACATCGCGACCGGCGGTAGCTTGAGCAGATCCTGCAGCCAGTTGATCGCGCGCCCGACCACGAGTTCGGTCTCGATCAATTCATCGACGAGGCCCACCGCCAGCGCCTGTTCGGCCTCGATCATCGCCCCGGCCACCATCAGGCGTTCGGCGCGATGGCTGCCGAGCAGGCGGCGCAATGCGCCTTGCACGATCTCCGGCACGGTCAGTCCAACCTGCACTTCGTTGAGGCCGATCCGGAACGGGCCGCGCGCCATGATGCGGTAGTCGCAATAGATCGAGAGCACCGCACCGCCGGCCGGACTGTGGCCGGTGATCGCGGCGACGATCGGAACCGGGGAGCGTGCGATTGCGGCAAGCAGGCCGAAAAAATCGTTCCACACCTTCTGCATGCCTTCGCGATCGAGTTGCAGCAGGGAAGGCACGTCCAGTCCGCCGGAGAACATGCCCGGGCGACCCGACAACAGGATGGCGCGCGCGCCCTGTCCGGGCGCCGCTTCGATCGCTTCGCGCAGGCCGCGGATCAAATCCGCATCGAGCGCATTGACCGGTGGGCGAGCGAGCCGCAATTCGTGGATCGCGCCATGCTGGATCGTTTCGAGGTTCGTCATCGTCGGGTCGCGTGCTGGAATTCCGTGCCGACTCTACCGCGTTTCGCGTTTTGCGCAGATTGCGGTGCAGAAACGCGCGGGCCTGCCGTAAAGCAGGCCCGCGGTGAAGCGGACCCGTGGGGTTCAATCGTCGTTCGCGGTCCAGCGATAGGCGAGATCGAGGTCGATGCTGGCCTTGCCGCCGGCCGGAACCGTGACCAGGAATTCGAGCAGGTCGGGGGTCTGGCGCGAGGGCTTGAGGCTGGAGCTGCCGAGTTTCCAGTCGTTCCAGCGATTCGGATACTCACGCACCGTCACCGTACGCGGGCTGTCGCCGGCGTTGTCGAGCGAGATGCGGAAGCTCTCGTTCATCTGGCGCGCGGCGCGATCGACCGTGAAAGCCGTGCGTTCGCGGCTTGCGCTCAGCTCGAAAGCGGTGCCGAGCGTGATGTCGACGTTCTGGCCTTTCGCGGTATCGCCGACGCGGCTCTCGCCGAGGAATTCGAGTTGCCCATCGCGATCGCGCGTCAGCACGCGCAGATAGCCGGCCGGCAGGTTCTCGTTCGCAGCGAAGCGCAACTGGCTGACGACGGGCCCACCGCTGCGTCCTGGACCGTTGTTCGCGCCGAGCATCGGCTTCGGCGGGAACCACGCGCTGCCGTTGTCGAATACCCAACTGCGCTGGCAGGCGAGATCGCGTGCGGCATACAGTGGCACCTGGGTCACGCTGCCGTCCGGCAATTCGAGGCTGCCGTCGATCGTGAAGCTGCGGTAGTCGCCCAGCGAACTCTGCTGCGGCATTTCGTCGGCGCTGGCGGCCATTGCTTTCATCATCATCGGCTGCGGACCGGAGTTCTTCGCGAAGTTCGGCTGGCCGGCGACCAGCTTGAGGCGCGAAGCGGGATAGTCGCGTCCGCTGCGATTCGCGATGCTGGCGAGTGATTCGAGGCGCAGGCTGCAGGTGTTGCCGGACGAGATCAGCGCGGAGTAGGCCGCGCGCCAGCCGAGTCCGGAAGTGGGATAGGTCAGCTTGGCCAGCTGGGTGCCGCTGCCGCCATCGATCGAGAGCTGCAGGGTGCTGCCGGGCAGGCCGCTGCCTTCGCTGAACTGCACGTTCGAATAGTCGCGCACATAGTTGACGCGGCCATCCTCGCCGCGCACGCCAATGCCGTTGCCATCGATGCTGAGCAGGATGCCGCTGACGATGATCTTGTCGTTTCCGTAGACCACGACCTTCTCTCCGCGATGGGCGGCCAGCAATCCGGCGTCACCCGCCGCCAGCACGCGCTGCGCGAGCACGCGTGCGCCGCTGCCGATGTCGACAGCGATCGCTTCCGCATCGAGGGTGGAGGGCAGGCCGGCGAGGACGACGGTCTGGCGACCGCCGCTGAGCTGGATCGAACGCCCTTCGTGCACGATCGCGTAGCCATCGCTGATCGGCGAACCGCCTCCTTCGAACAGCGCGCCGCCATCGCTGCGATAGATCGTCAATGCAGGCTCGGGTTCGGCAGCGGCTGCGGGTACCGCGAGCATGGCGCCGATGGTGGCGGAGAGGATGCGATGCATGGACACGTTTCCTTTTCGTGATACCGGGCCGCCGATCATAGCGGCGTGCGGCACCGGGCTTGTGAACAATGGACAAACCGGACGCCCGTGTGGCGCGGCGCAGCATATGGACGACCGGGATCGGCAAAACGTTTCATGGATCCCCGCGTCTCGTTGCGTTTTGCTGCATTGCATCGAAGAATGCGGGTTCCTTCCCACCCAACGAGATCGAGCCCACCCGTGAACCACCCGACAGCGACCCTGCCGACCGACGCTCCCTGGATCGTCGTCAAGTTCGGAGGCACCAGCGTGTCCACCAGACCGCGCTGGGACAACATCGCAAGCATCGTCGGCGAGCATCGAAAACAGGGGAAACGGGTATTGATCGTCGTCTCGGCCCTGTCCGGGATCACCGATCAGTTGAAGGCGATCGGCGAGGCCTGCGCGGATGACGCGCGCTGCCGCGAGGTGTTCGTCGGCATCGTCGAGCGTCATCACGTGCTGTTTCGCGAAATGGCGCTCGGCTCGCGCAATGCGCTGGATGGCTGGCTGGCGCGCCTGGACCAGTTGCTGGCGGATGCGCGACGACCGCTCGGCGAGTTGTCGTGGCAGGCCGAGGTGCTGGCGCATGGCGAGCTGCTGTCGAGCACGCTCGGCGGCCTTTACCTCAATGCGCTCGGATTGACCACGCATTGGCTCGATTCGCGCGATTACTTCCGCGCGGAGGCCTTGCCGAACCAGAGTGCGTGGGGGCGCTGGTTGTCCGCATCGGTTGCGCCGCGACACGATCCCGTCGTCGCTGCGGCGCTGGCCGCGCGCGGCGACGTCTTCATCGCGCAAGGTTTCATCGCCCGCAACAGCGAGGGTGCGACGGCGATTCTGGGTCGTGGCGGATCGGATACCTCGGCGGCGTACTATGGTGCGCTGCTGAAAGCCGAAGCGGTCGAGATCTGGACCGACGTACCCGGCATGTTCAGCGCGAATCCGCGCCAGGTGCCCGATGCGCGCCTGTTGTCGAAACTCGATTACGCCGAAGCGCAGGAAATCGCGACCACCGGCGCCAAGGTGCTGCATCCGCGCTGCATCCACCCGGTGCGCGACGTGCGCGTGCCGATCCGCATCAAGGATACGAACCGCCCGGAACTGCCCGGCACGACGATCGGATTCAGCACGCAGCAGACCGCGCCGAGCGTCAAGGCGATCAGTTCGCGCAAGGGCATCACCCTGGTTTCGATGGAATCGATCAGCATGTGGCAGCAGGTCGGCTTCCTGTCCGATGTGTTCGAGGCGTTCAAGCGCCACGGTCTTTCCGTCGACCTGATCGGTTCGGCCGAGACGAATGTCACGGTGTCGCTCGATCCCTCCGACAACCTGCTCAATTCCGACGTGGTCGCGCGGCTTTGTGCGGACCTTGAAGCGTTCTGCCGGGTCAAGGTGATCGCGCCATGCGCGGCGATCACGCTGGTCGGGCGCGGCATGCGCGCGATGCTGCACAAGTTGTCGGCGGTGCTCGCGGAGTTCGGCGCACTCGACGTGCATCTGATTTCGCAATCCTCGAACAATCTCAACCTGACCTTCGTGGTCGATGAGGATCTCGCCGATTCCCTGATTCCACGCCTGCATGCCTTGCTGATCCGCGCCGAGGCGATGCGCGTCGGCGATGCAGCGGTGTTCGGCCCGAGCTGGCGCGAGCTGGCGAGCGGTGCGCAGGCCGGTTCGCGTGCAGCCTGGTGGCGACGCGAGCGCCAGCGCCTGCTCGGAATCGCGCA
>JBEBXZ010000219.1:0-4747 GCA_040391335.1 Dokdonella fugitiva
CCGTGTCCGGCCCGGCGAACACCCCACCCACGCCGCGATCGTTGCCGCCAGCGGCGACGAACATGGCCAGCCTGACGAATCCTCCACGTGCGACGCCGCCGGCCCCGGCAAAGGCCAGCGCGCCATCGACGGCACCCGCGTTGCCACCAGCAGCAGCCAAGGCGGAAAACACCTCGACCATTGCCAGGCCTTCGCCAGCGAAGATCGCCGGTGGTGCCGCTGCGACCAGTGTGGTTGCAGCGCCAATGCGCCCCACGGCGCCAGTCAGCGTGCAGAACGCCGCTCCGACAGCGGCGGCCAGCCCACCACGCGCGGAAGCAGCAAAACCCGCTGCGCCGCCGCCCTGGGCGCGCGTGCAGCCACCAGCGAAAGCGCCAGCGCGCGATCCAGCTGCGCAGGGAAAGAAAGCCGCTGCCCAAGCCAAGGTGAAGCGACCGGCGGATGCCTCGACGCGTTCGATGCGCGTCATCGAAGTGCTGACCGCGCGCCTGCCTCCGGTCTGGCGCGAGCGTGCACGCGAATACCTCGTATTGATGCGCATGGATCGCCCGGTCGGCGCCTTGCTGCTGCTGTGGCCGACGTGGTGGGGCCTGTGGTTCGCGGCGGGTGACTTTCCACCGCCCGGCCTGCTCGTGATCTTCACGCTCGGCGTGTTCCTCATGCGTTCGGCGGGTTGCGTGATCAACGACTATGCCGACCACGACTGGCTCGATGCGCATGTCGAACGCACGCAGGAGCGGCCGATGGCGGCCGGCCGGGTCTCGCGCAAGGAAGCCCTGCTGCTGTTTGCCGGACTGCTCGTGCTGTCCTTCGTGCTCGTGCTGTTCACCAACACGCTGACCATCCAGCTCTCGTTCGCGGGCGCGGCGCTGGCCGCGATCTATCCGTTCACCAAGCGCCATACCCATCTCGCTCAGGTCGTGCTCGGCGCGGCGTTCGGCTGGTCGATCCCGATGGCGTTCGCGGCGGTGACCGGCGAAGTGCCGGCGCTCGGCTGGCTGCTGTTTCTCGCCAACGTGCTGTTCTCGACGATCTACGACACCGAGTACGCGATGGTCGATCGTGACGAGGACATCCGCGTCGGTTCGAAATCGACCGCGATCCTGTTCGGCGACGCCGATCGCCCGATCCTCGGCGTGCTGATGGCGACCTTCCTGCTGGCGATGCTGCTCGCCGGCACGCGCGCGCACCTGTCATGGCCGTATTTCATCGGCCTCGCGATCGCCGCGGGCATGTTCGTGCGCCAGCAGTGGCTGATCCGTGCGCGCGGACGCGAGCAATGCTTCCAGGCGTTCCGCGAGAACAACTGGCTCGGCTGCGTGCTGTGGGTCGGCCTGCTGCTCGCGCTGGCGATCCGCTGAAGACGAATCGCATCACGGACGCCCGTGTTCGAGCGGGCGCTCGCGATGCATCAGCGTCCACTCGGCATGCTCGGCAAGCGCGGCTTCGCCGAGGGCGCGCAGGATCTCGCGTTGCTCATCCTCGTCCTCGGCACGATCGAGCGCCTGCCGCGCAGTACTGAAAATGCGCCGCATGAAGCGATACTGCTTGATCAACTCCTTGTCGGCCTTGCGATAGGCATACGCCTCGCGCACTGCCGCGACGATCGACAAGGTGGCCATCAGGGCCACCAGTTCGTTGCGCGTATCAACCGGCAGCGTGAACACGAACACGGCGAGGAACACACAGATGCAGATGCCGCCGATCAGAGCCACCGTGCCGATGCGCTCGGTCTGCCGATGCGTGCGCGTGCGCGAGAGGAGGCTGCGTTCGTAATAGTCGAGCTGGCCACAGTCTCCCGGGGCGCCGACCCACTCGCGGATCACGTGTTCGAGATCGTCGGTAGGCGATCGAAACGGATGGCGTGAGGCATCGAGACCGGCCGAGCGCATGATGTTGCGGATCCATCCGAGTTCCACATCCTGTTTCTGCAGGAAATTGTCGTGCGCGAACTCCGCATCGCCGGTGACCGACAGGCCGGCCCGATGCCAGAACGACTGCACGCGCAAGCCTTCGGCGAGCGCGCGGTAGTCGAGGTATTTGCGATGCCAGCTGCGCCAGCGCGCCATGCGGTCCACCAGGAAGCCCGACGCGAACAGCAGCAGGAAAACGAAGATCATGGAACTCTGCGACAGTTGCTCGTAGAGCACGAAGGCGATGCCCATCAGCGCGGCAATCGTGTACAGCGCGCGCATCGCCACCGTCACGCGACGCTGGAAATGCAGGGCGAGCCAGTCGGCGGCGGCGAAGCGGCGCGCGATCGGCCCGAGTTGCTCGATGCGCAATCCGCGCTGCTGCGCCTTGCTGGCGATGTATGCCCCGATCGGCCCGGTGTAGCGCGTTGCATCGTGGTTGAACTGGCTGATCCGGTTCAGCATGGCCTTCAGTTCGTCCGGAATTCCGCTGTCTCCCGGCGTCGTCCGCTCGATGCTGCGCCAGTACGTCTGCAGCGGCTGCAGCGGCGGCAAGGGCGTGCCATCGTCCACCGCCCGCGAACAGACGACGTGGAACACGAAGCGTTCGTTGTCGCCGCCAAGCGGGCTGTAGCCTGCCTGCCGCCTGCGGCGCTCCAGCAGACGCGGCTTCTGTCCGCTCAGCTGATAGCGCACGATCTGCGCGGTACCCCCTAGCAGTCCGGTCTGCCTGCCGTCCCAGATCGCCAGCAACAGGTGGCAATGGCTGGCGATGTAGATGCCGGCCTGCGCGTAGTGCCAGTCGCGCGCCTCGTGCGCGGACGCGCTGGCGCCGAAACTCTCTTCATCGAGCAGCGGCAACTCGATCACCGAAGCGCGCAAGCGCAAGCGCTCGAAGCGCGCCCGGCTTTCCGCATCGACGAAGTCCCCCGCATACAAGGCATGCGGCAGCGGCAGCGGAGCCACGAGTTGCATGTCGAGCGCGAGTGCTTCTTCGGCCGCCAGCTGGTCGCCGCCGGCGGCCAGGGCGGAGACCAGGGTCAACGGCAAGCCCGGGAACGCGGCACGCAGGTCGACGAACAATCCACGCACGCGCTCGCGGATTCCCGCGACTTCATCGAGCGCGAGATTGCGATGACCGGTGACGCCGATCACCAACGCTTCGATCATGCTCCCGGCCGTCCAGGCATGGCCGTCGATCACGGCGGATACGGCGTCAGGTAACCGGCCAGATAGGATGCCGCCGCGATCGCCACGGCGCCGATGGCGAGCAATACCGGGTTCGCCATCAGGAAGATTCCGGTGTTGCCACCATTCTTGATCTGCGGGTCGTGGGTGAACTCGCGCGCACCATCGGCCTTGAATGAAAGCGCGTAGGCGTAGGTCTTCCTGTCCCGCTTCGGCGAGATGATGGTGATGCGTTTCTTGTCCGGGCTCAGCGTATAACCTTCGAAATGGCGCTTCGTCTCGGCGATCCTTAGAGACTTCCTGCCATCGTCCAGGAATAATTTCCTGTACTTCGTCGTATTGTGTGGCGGCCTGTTCCATTCGAATTGCGCGGCATCGAGGACGAAGACCATTTCCACCAGCCCTTTGCACTGGCTCAGGTCGATGTCGCCGCTCTTGCTGACCGGAATCTTCGCGGTGCCGCCGGAATACTCGAACCACACGCCGCCGTCGCTGGAATCCGACTTGGCACCGGTGGTGACCAGGATCTCGATTCGATCTGACATCGTATTCTCCTTGTTGCGTGGGTACCGGGTTTCCGCGTGCCGGCAGACCGCGGTGCACGGCGTTCAGGGCACGCTGCGTGATGCCTCCCGGCCGGCTGCGGCGCCCGCTTCATCCGCGGCGATCGAGCGCAGGTAGTCGGGCCGACGAAAGCCCATGCCGGCGAGCCGGTCGACGATCGGCCCGGCCTCCGCGGCGCGTCCGCCATGCCGCAGTGCGATCGCGAGCACGGCGAGATCATCTGGAACCGTTGCCACACCCTCCCGCGGCGGCTCCAGCAAGGCGATGGCTTTCGACCAGGCGGCTCTCGCCTCGTCCGTGCGGCGCAGGGCCGAATTGTGCCCAGCGGCGCCGAGCCAGGCGCGCGCGAGCAGGCTGCGCACGCTGCGCGAGGTTTCGTCGCTGCTCGCCTGCAGGTCCTGCAGGCGCTGGATCGCCCCTTGCACGAGGCGCAGCGCGCCAAGCGCGTCGCCATCGTCGGCCAGCAGCTCTGATTGCAGCAACATGCCGCGCGCGAACTGCATTTGCCACTTCGCGACGGCGGCATCCTTGGCCAGCAGGCCCGCAGCGATTTCCTGCGCGGCATTGATCGCCGCGCGCGCGCGCTGGCGCTCACCCGCAAGCATCAGCGCTTCACCCAGGCTGGATTTCGCCAGAAAGCCGGCCTCGGCCCATTCGGTATTGTCCTTGTCTCGCCGTCCAAGCTCTTCGGCCAGCGCCACGGCGCGGTTGAACTGGGCCACCGCCTCATCGAGCTGACCGAGGTTCAACGCCAGCATCGCCTGCGCCCCTTCGGCAATCGACAGCGCGCGGCGCGCGTCGTTGTTCTTCGGATCCACCGCCAGCATGCTTTCGTAGCTGGCGATTTCCTCACCGCGCTGGTCCGAGGCCTCGCGGATCGAGCCGCGCGCATACAAGGCGCTGGCCAGCCATGCACGCGCCTGCGCCGCCTGGGTCTGGCGGCTCACGTCGCCGGGCTGGCTCTGGCTCAGCGCCAGGGCAATGCGCATGGCTTCCGAAAACATCGCGATCGCAGCCTTCACGTCGCCGCGATCGAGCAGCAAGGTGCCGAGGTTGCTGTCGGCGTAGCCGAGCTCGGCCTG
>JBEBXZ010000220.1:0-4745 GCA_040391335.1 Dokdonella fugitiva
AGACCGGATCCGCATCCGGATCGAGCAGACCCTAGACAGAAAAGGATCGCCAGGCCTGCGTATCATGTTTCGTCAGCAGGTAACCGGGATGCTCCGCAAGATTGCTGCGCAATTGCCCGACCTGATCCTGCCAGCGTTCGATGCGCGCGTAATACCAGAGCAGGCCAGCCAGCATCAGCAGGAAGATCAGCATCAGCGGCCAGCGCGAGGTGCGCCTCGGGGCATCCTCACCGGCGTCATCGCGGACGAGCCCGACCGGATCGAGCTCGGCATGCAAGGTGTTTTCGTCGTTGGCAGCAACGATATCGCGCGAAGGGTCACCCAGGCGCGCGTGGATCTGCTCAAGGCGCGCATTGAGCACGACGCGCAACGACGGCGGCGGCACGCCGTGGATAAAGCAGGCGATCGATGCGTTCCAGATATTCGCCGACACGCGCGGCTTCGAGCGAATCGCCCCCCTCATGCCCGACCGAATCGCGCACGAACTGGCCGATCGCGGTCAGCATGCCGGAGATCGCATCGGCATCGAGATCCGGCAGGCCGGGCGACGATTCTCGATGCAGGACCAGGCCCGAGTCGCGTTCGATCAGGAACACGTGGTCGATGCGATAGCGCAGCGAATGCTTGAGCACGACCTGCGCGTACGGCACGCCACTGCGCCAGGCCTCGAGTCGCCATTTCAGGCCATGCAAGGTGAAACTGCGCTCCAGCACGCTGTTGAGATCGCTCATCAGCCCGCGCAGCGCTTCACTGATCGCCTTGCGGATGATCGGGCCGATCACCGGGAACAAGGCATCGATGATGCTGCCGCTGTTGTCACGCACGGCACTGCCCAGGGCGGAGGCGACCGGTGTGGACAGCGCGTGGCTCATCTCGGTCTGCGGCGCCTTCTCGATCAGTCCGGGCAGGCGCTGCGACAGCTCGTGCTGTCCCCGTTCGAGCGCTTCGAGACGCTGCCCTGCGTCCTTGATCGCGGCAAGCTCGTCGGCAAGCAGCAGTTGCCTCAGCCGGTCGAAGTCACTCACGTCGGCGCTCCGGCGCGCAAGCTCAGATCGAAGGCAGGTCGAAATCGCCCTTCAGTCGCAGCGAAAGCTCGGTGAACAGCGCGGACAGGTCCTCGCGCCCCACCTTTTCGGAGCGCAGGTCGTTGCTGGCGCGGGTCAATGACGCACTCGCCTCGCTGGCGCGATCGTTCAACGCGGCGGCAAGCTCGGCAATCGCCTCGCGCAGGCGCTCATCGGTCCGCGACAACTCGTGCGCGTGCGCGTCCAGCGCGCTGTTGATCTCGCCGCGCGCGGTGCGTGCCGATTGCTGGATGCGCGATTCGAGATCATCCACCGACTGCGTGCGATCGGTGATTTCCTGGCGCACCTGCTTGGAGAGTTTCTCGAACTGCTCGTCCAGCCGCTTGTCGAGCTGGGCGTGGCGCTTGTCCTGCGATTCGCGCAAGCGCGCCATCTCGGCTTCCAGCCGCTGGCCGAACTCCTGGAAGCGGCGCTCGTAGTCGCGCATCTGGCCGCCGAACAGGATGTCGCGTATCTGGTCGACGTTGCGATCCGCACCTGTTTCAGGCGCAGGCTTCTTCGGGTCGGACATCTTCTTGCTCCTGGAGGACTCGTTTGCCGCGGCATCAAGCGCAACAGCCGAGGCCGGCTGGCGCGAGGGTGGACGCGGCGCTGCTTTTTTCTTTCTGGCGGACCTTGCCGTAGCCACAGCATGTCTCCCCTAAACGTTGCTTGTGCCGCGGTGCGCCCAGTGAGCGCACCGGCTTGCGATCAGGTCTGTTCCAGACGGTACCCATGCTGGTAGATGGCCGACAGTCGCCAGCCATGCTCGCCATTCAATTCCAGCTTCTTGCGCAAACGGCTGATATGCGTGTCGACCGTGCGCGTGGACACCGCCGAGCTCATGTTCCATACGTTCTCGAGCAGGGAATCGCGACTGACGATGCGGCCGTGGCGGCGAAACAGGAAGGTCGCAAGATCGAATTCGCGCGGCGTGAGCTCGATATCGCTCTCGTTGAACGCGATACGCCGGCGCTTGGAATCCACATGGTAGGGCGGCAGTGCGAGCACGCCGGCGGTGTCGCCATCCACGCCATGCCTGCGCAGGACCGCAGCCACGCGCGCAAGCAGTTCCTGACGCTTGGCCGGCTTGACCACATAGTCGTCGCCGCCCGCATTCAGGCCGCGCACCATGTCGCTCTCACTGCCGCGGGCGGTCAGGAAAATGACCGGCAACTTCGCATTGGCCGACGATCGCAGCCATTCGACGATGTCAGGGCCACTCGAATCCGGGAGCATCCAGTCGAGCAACAGCAGATCAATCGCTTCCGAACCCTGACGCCTGCGGAACTCCGCAGCAGAACGAAACAACCGGACCGTATAGCCGGCCTGCTCAAGCCAGTAGGCAATCAACGCGGCCTGATCAGGATCGTCTTCGAGAAACCCGACGACCAGATCGAGCTTGTTGATGCTCTTCGCGCCGGACGCAACAGACGGCGGAGGATTTAACGGCATGGTGATTCGCTTACTCGACGACAAACGTGATGCGCAGATTGACGCGCCATTCCTTGACGACACCGTCAGGGTCCGTTGTGACCTTGATATCGTTGACCCACGCACCCTGGATGTTCTTCACCGTCTCGGCGACTTTCTTGAGACCACTCTGCACGGCATCCTCGACACTTTTCGGCGAGGAGCTGCTCAGTTCGATGACTTTTGCAACGGCCATGGCACATTTCCTTACGCTGAGTGATGCCACTATAGCAAAGCGGCATCACTCCGCTAGGGGTATTACGCGGGCACCGGAACCGCCGCCCTGCGCGGAGCCGGCACATAGCGCAGCCAGATCAGGAAGACGATCAGCGCATCGAGCACGATCAGTGCCTGCCACAGGTACTCGTGGAACCATTTGAACCATATCTGGCTCCACAGGCCCAGATAGAACAGGCTCACGATGCGCACGACATTGAGCAGCTGGATCGCGACGAATCCGAGGCCGATGCCTGCCAGTTTGTGCTTCCAGGGCGCCGGGAACGCAAGGATCGCCGACACCAGGATGATGACCGCCTCGACACCATTGCAGCCGCGCTCGATCGAGACGATGAAACTGCCGTCGGCGTTCTGGATCAGCTTGCCATTGGAGATCGTCGTGCCATCGAACAGGTGGATGATCCATGCACAGACATCGGCGAGCACCGAAGTGAACGGCAGTATCACGTGCCGCTCGACCGGCGGCGTCAGCTCCGCGATGAACAGCACCACCAGCAAAACCATGAATATCAGTATGAAACGAAGCATCGTCATCAGCGATATCTTGAAGGCGCGTAGTGTAGACCACCGGGCTCGCGCGGGCTGCTAGCATCTCGCGCATGAACCCTGCTTCCAGTCTTTTCCTGATCGGCCCGATGGGCGCCGGCAAGACCTCCATCGGGCGCCGTCTCGCCAGCGCCCTCGACATGCCGTTCATCGATCTCGACCATGCGGTCGAGGACCGTTCCGGGGCGAGCATCGCGCTGACCTTCGAGCTCGAAGGCGAAGCCGGTTTCCGTCGCCGCGAAAGCGAGTTGCTGGCGGAACTGGCGCAGCGCACGGGCATCGTGCTTTCGACCGGCGGCGGGGCGGTACTTGCGGATGCGAACCGCGAGCATCTCATGCGCAACGGCTTCGTGCTGTGGCTGGACACCGATGTCGATGCACAGCTCAATCGCCTGCGCAACGACCGCACGCGCCCCTTGCTCAGCGCTCCCGACCGTCGCGCGAGGCTCGAAAGACTCGCCCTTCAGCGCAACCCCCTGTACGCGGCCACCGCCGATCTCCGCGTACCGGCTTCCGGGCCTGGCAGCAGCGCCTCGTTGGCGCACCATGTCCTTTCACTGCTTGCCCGCCACTGGCAACACGATACGAGCAGATCCGCATGAACCAGATCGACGTCCAACTCGGCGAGCGCAGCTATCCGATCCACATCGGCGCGGGCCTGCTGCGGGATCACACCCTGTTGCGCCGCTCGCTTGCCGGCCGGCAGGTGCTGGTGATCAGCAACGAGACAGTGGCACCGCTGTACCTCGAGCGCGTCATGGGTGGTCTCGACGGCCTTGACGCATCAAGCCTGGTGTTGCCGGACGGCGAACAGCACAAGACCTTCGACAACGTGGCACATGTGCTCGATCGTCTTGCCGCCCTCGGCGCGAACCGCGATGCGACCGTGGTCGCACTCGGCGGCGGCGTGGTCGGTGACCTGGCCGGTTTTGCCGCAGCCTGCTGGATGCGCGGCATCGCCTTCGTGCAGGTTCCGACGACCTTGCTGGCAATGGTCGATTCCTCGGTCGGCGGCAAGACCGGTGTCAACCTCCCGGCCGGCAAGAACCTGGTCGGTGCGTTCCACCAGCCGCGCGCGGTCATTATCGACACCGATACGCTGGCGACCCTGCCGCGCCGCGAATACCTCGCCGGACTGGCCGAGATCATCAAGTACGGCGCGATCGGCGATGCGAAGTTCTTCGCGTGGCTCGAACAAAACGCGGATGCCCTGCTCGCCCGCGACAGCATCGCGCTGGGCACGGCGATCGCGACCAGTTGCAAGCACAAGGCCGGGGTTGTCGCCCGCGACGAACGCGAGGAAGGCGAGCGCGCCCTGCTCAATTTCGGGCATACCTTCGGCCACGCGCTGGAAGTGGAAGCCGGCTATGGCAGCCTGCTGCACGGTGAGGCCGTGGCGATCGGCATGCTGCTCGCTGCAAGGCT
>JBEBXZ010000221.1:0-4740 GCA_040391335.1 Dokdonella fugitiva
CGTTGGTGATGTCCGGTACCGCATCGATCGGCAGGCGCGTGAAACTCCAGGCCCCGATGACCGCCAGCACCAGCGTCAGCAGCAACATCAGCCATCGATGGCGAATGGCGAAACGGATGACGTTTTCCAGCAATGCGGCGGGCTCAGTGCTCATGGCTGGCACCGGATTTTTCGATGTCGGCCTTGACCAGGTAGCTTTGCTCGACGACCACCTCGGCCCCGGCTTCGAGCCCTCCGGTCACCTCGGCCGCGCGAGCGTCGCGTTCGCCCAGCGTCACGGGCACCGGGCGGTATTCGTCGCCATCGCGCACGAACACGACATCCCTGCCCTCGAATTTCTGCAGCGCCGACAACGGCACCACCAGCGGCACATCGCGCACCGCGACCGTCACCCGCGCACGCACTGCCGCACCCGGACGCCATTGTCCATCGGCATTGTCGATTCGTGCGCGCGCCACCGTGCTCTGGCTGGCAGTCGCCGTTCCCGGCAGTACGCGAATCAGGGATGTCGATGCGATCTTGCCATCAGACAGGCGGATGACTTCGATCGGCACGCCGCTGGTGATGTGCTGCGCATCGCGACCGAACAGGTGAAGGTCGACCCAGAGCACCGAAAGATCAGCGATCTCGAACAAGGGCGCGTCGCCCGCGAGATCGCCCACCGATACATCGCGCGACAGCACGGTACCGGCGAACGGCGCGCTGATCGGATAGTTGGACAGGCTGATATTGCTTTCGACGACGGCCAGTACCTGCCCCGCGCGAACCTTGTCGCCGATGCCCACCCGCACTTCGCGCACTGGCCCCGGAAAGCGTGCGACGACGCGCGCATGCTTTCCTTCGACCGGCGTGATGAGTCCCTGCACTTCGTGCTCGTCGCGTATCGAACCGGCAGACGCGGGCTGTACACGAATCCCTGACTCGGTCGCGATGTCGAGCGGAATCGTCACGTGCTCCGCACCGTCATGTTCTTCATGTGCCGCATGGTCGTCCGCCTCATGCTTCGCATCCTGCGGGGTGACAACCGTTTCGCGATCACCACAAGCGGCAAGCGCGGCGAGCAAGAAAAGCGCGACGCCGGAACTTCGGAGAAAGATGGAAAACTTCATGGCAGCATGCTCCTTGCCGTGGTGTCGACCGTTCCAAGGAACGGATATCCGGTCAGACGTTGGATTTCGATGAGTGCGCGATGGAAATCACGCGCGGCTTCAATTTGTTCACGACGCGTAGCCAGCAAGTCCGCCTGCAACTGCGCCCAGTCGAGATGACTCAAGGCACCGGCGCGATAGCTGCTTTCTGCGGCCGCTTCGGCCTGCTCCAGCTTCGGCAACACATCCTCACGCAATGCATTCACCGCGATCGCATCCGAGATGAGGCGTCCGTGCGCCTCGGCCAGGGTCGCGTACAAGCGATTCGCATCGGACTCACGTTCGATATCGAGCAAGGCCAGCTCGGCTTCTGCGGCGGCAATGCCAGGAGCAGCGCGCCTTTCACTGCCGAATGGAATCGACACGCTGCCGATCAAGGCCACGTCACGTTCCGATTGCAGGCGACGGACGCCAAGCTGCCAATCGATATCGGTACGCGCGGCACTGCGTGCGAGTTGCACGCGCGCCTCGCGCACTCGCGTTTCGCTGGCGAAGCGCTGCAATTCGGGCGAGCGTTCAAGCAACTGCGCGAGCTCGTCGAAGGATCCGATCTTCGGCAGATCCAGCAGGCTTCCGGACAATGCCGTGAACGTCGCGTCGCGTTCTCCCCAGAGCATGACGAGCCGCTGCCGTGCTGCGCGTGAAGTTTCACGCGCCCGCATTGCATCCAGATTTGCGCGCGCCAGTGCAGCCTCGGCGCCGAGGCGAACGGAGCGCGGCGACGCTCCCGCCGAGACACGACGTGTCGCTGCTTCGACCATGACGCCACGCTGCGCGACTGACAATTGCGCCGCGTTCTCCAACTCCTGCGCGGCCAAGGCATCGAGATAGCGGCGGGCGACTTCGGCCAGAAGATCGAGCCGTTTGGTCTGCATTTCGATGTCGATCGCATCCAGACGTTGCCGCGCAAGCGAAATCCGCGCTTCCCGTTTGCCGCCACGCTCGATGACGGAAGCAAGACTCAGACTCAGTTCGGCCCCAGCGAGTCCCGATGTCGAACCCGTTCCGAAGGCATTCTCCAGCGTCGCATTGCCGACCAGCGCAGGGGCGAGCGCAGCCTGCGCCGATTCGGCGCGCCGTATCTCGCGATCAAGCGGGTAACGCCGCAGATCCGGATGCCGTTCGAGCGTCTTCGCGAACGCGGATTCAGGCGTGAGTGTCGGTGTCGGTGTCGGCGCAGCAACCACGCACAAGGGAACCGCCAGAGCGGCAAGAGGCATCAGGACGGCAAGTGCCGCCCGCAATCGGGACATGCTGATACTCCGTGGATGAAGAAGAACACCGCGCTGGGCGCGGGAACGACATCACACGGAAATGGGAGGACGCAGCAGAGAGCGCGGCATCGCGCCTGAAAAGGCGTTGCGCGTTTCGCCGGACGCGATCGCGAACGGAACATCGAGCACCAGCGGCATGCTCGATGCCGGCATCTCGATCACCGAGCCGGAGACATGCGCGACATGCAGGAGGTCATGCAACAGGGATTCGCCATCGGGATCATCGGGAAGGTCGCCGGTGGCGGCCATTTCCACCAGCTCCGCGACATCGTGATGGGTCGCATCGTGCACGTCACAGGCAATCGCCAGCAGCGGACGCCCGAGCAGGCACAACACGAAAAGCACGATGAGCATCGTGCTGGAACGTGGCTGCCGCTGGCGGACGCGGGGATTCATGGCGCGAGGATAGCGAGCATGAGCAGCGATACACAATGACACTGCGGCTCGTACGAACCGGGAATGCAGGGCCCAGGCTTGCACCTGGGCCCTGTGGTTCTTTCTTCACAGCACGCAATAAATCGAATCAGGCCTTGCTGGCTGGCGCTTCGAGCAGCACGCGGTTGAGGCGCTGCACGAACGCGGCCGGATCATCCAGCTGCGCGCCTTCCGCAACCTGCGCCTGCTCCAGCAGCAACAGGGCGAGGTCCTCCGCGCGCGCGCCGTCGCTTTCCGCTTCGAGACGCTTGAGCAGCGGATGCGCCGGATTGATCTCCAGTACCGGGGCCGAGTCCGGCATGTCGTGGCCCGACTGCTTCAGCACGCGGCGCAGATGCAGGGCCATGTCGTATTCGTCGATAACGAGGCACGACGGCGATTCCGTCAGACGGCGGCTCACCTTGACGTCGCGCACGCGCTCGCCGAGCAACTCCTTGAGGCGCGCAACGATGCCCGATGCTGCTTCCTCGCTGGCCTTGTGCTTTTCCGTATCGGCCACGTCGAGTTCGATCTCGCCCTTGCCGACGTGGCGCAATTTCCTGCCCGCGTACTCGGTGAGATAGCCGGCCATCCATTCGTCGATCCGATCCGACATCAGCAGCACTTCGACGCCGCGCGCCTTGAGTGCCTCGAGTTGCGGGCTGCCCTTGGCCGCCGCATACGAATCGGCCGTGATGTACCAGACCGTATCCTGGCCGACCGGCATGCGGCCGATGTAGTCATCCAGCGAAACCGTTGGCGCCGAGCCTTCCGAAGCGGTCGAGGCAAAACGCAGCAGCTTGGCGATGCGTTCGCGATTGGACGCATCCTCGGCAATGCCTTCCTTGAGCACGCTGCCGAACGCGGTCCAGAACGTCGCGTACTTTTCCGCCTCGTCGCGCGCAAGCTTGTCGAGCAGATCCAGCACGCGCTTCGTGCAGGCGCCGCGAATGCGCTCGACCTGCCGGTTCTGCTGCAGGATCTCGCGACTCACATTGAGCGGCAGGTCGTCGGAATCGACGACACCGCGCGTGAAACGCAGGTAGGCCGGCAGCAATTGCTCGCTCGCATCCATGATGAACACGCGGCGGATGTAGAGCTTGAGTCCCTTGCGTTCCTCGCGGCCATTCGCGAAGTCGAACGGCGCCTTGGACGGCACGTAGAGCAGCGACGTGAAGTTCTGGTTGCCCTCGACGCGATTGTGCGTCCAGCTCAGCGCATCGCTGAAGTCATGGCTCAGCGACTTGTAGAAGGCCTGGTACTCCTCGTCGCTGATCTCGCTCTTCGGACGCGTCCACAGCGCCGACGCCGAGTTGATGGTTTCCCATTCCTCGCCCGGCTTGCCGTCGACGTCCTTCGGCATGCGGATCGGGAATGCGATGTGCTCCGAATAGCGATTGATCAGGCTGCGCAATTTCCAGTTGTCAAGGAATTCATCCTCGTCCGCCTTCAGATGCAGGGTCACCGTGGTGCCGCGGCGGGCGAGCTCGATCGTATCCAGGGTGTACTCGCCCTTGCCATCGCTCTCCCAGCGCACGCCGTCGCTGGCGCCGGCGCGTCGACTCGATACCGTGACCTTGTCGGCAACCACGAAAGCCGAATAGAAGCCGACGCCGAACTGGCCGATCAGGCGCGCGTCGGCCTTGTTCTCGCTGGTCATCGCTTCGAGGTAGCGGCGCGTGCCGGAACTCGCGATCGTGCCGAGATTGGCTACCAGTTCGTCGCGACTCATGCCGATACCGTTGTCGTGCACGCTCAGCGTGCGGGCCTCGCGATCGACGGTGATCTCGATGCGCAATTCGGCATCGTCGGCCGCCCATTCGGGATGCGCAATCGCCTCGAAGCGCAGCTTGTCGCAGGCATCGGACGCGTTCGAAATCAACTCGCGCAGGAAAATCTCCTTG
>JBEBXZ010000222.1:0-4727 GCA_040391335.1 Dokdonella fugitiva
CCCATTGGCCTCCGTGGTGGAATTGCCACAGCCACTCGCTGTCGATCCTCCATCTGCCGATACCCGGAACCTCGCATGATTACGCTCCCTCGCATCCTGTTCGGCGCGCTGCTCGCGCTGGTTCCGCCGATCGTCGGTGCGGAAACCGCGAAACAGCCCACGCTTGAAGTCACGACGATCGACGGCAAGCCGTTTTCCCTTGCTGCGCAACGTGGCAAATGGGTCATTGTCAATTTCTGGGCAACCTGGTGTGCACCGTGCATCGCGGAAATGCCTGATATTTCCGCATTCATCGACAAGCATGCCGATGTCGTCGGTATCGGCCTGGCCTACGAAGACACCGAAAAGCAGGAAATAATCGACTTCATCGCCGAGCATCCGGTCAGTTATCCAATCGCCCAGCTCGATGTCAGCGATCCGCCAAAGGATTTCGCCACGCCTCGCGGTTTGCCGACCACGTACCTGATCGCTCCGGATGGCAGCGTTGCCAGGCATTTCCTGGGTCCGATCAAGGACAAGGATCTGGAACAGGCGATCGCTGCCTCGAAGGCCGGAAAGAAGGACTGAGCCTCATGGTCGGCGCGCGCTTTTTCGTCTCGGGCCATGTGCAAGGCGTCGGTTTTCGCGCCGCCACACGCACGGAGGCCCTGCGTCTCGGTATCCACGGCCATGCCCGGAACCTGCGCGACGGTCGCGTCGAGGTGATCGCCTTTGCCGATGAAACGGTGCTGGGACGATTCGAGTCGTGGTTGCAGCGCGGGCCAGACGCAGCGCGGGTCTCCACAGTCATCCGCGAACCATTCGCCGCGGAAGAGTTGCCCGGCGATTTCTACACGCGCTGAGACCTTCGCTGGGAGGCGAGGCTGCGTTTCGTCGATCGCATCACGCTCCACGCCGGATCTGCGTCCAACCTAGGGTATCTCCCGGATAGTCGACCACCCGCAACGGCGCTACGGTTCACGCATCGATCAATACAGGAAGGTGCGCCATGAGCCTCGATGCGCGGATTGGCAACGATACCAACGTATCCAGCGCCTACTGGCAAGGCGATCTCGCCAGCCAGACGCAAGCTGCCAACGGACTTGCCGCGAACCAGCAGTTGCCCGTGGGCGACGGCCAGTTCAGCGCGCAGGCTTCCGGTACTTCGCCGCAGGCCGGGCTCGACCTGCAACTCGCGCAGATGGCGAATGATTCCTACACCTTGACCAATGCGGAAGGTGTGACCGGAACGCAATCCGAGCGGGAATTGATCGATGCCGGCTGGACGCGCCTGGAACCGGCTGGCGACCATCTGGTCGACGGCAATGGCAACCAGATTGCCATCGACCCGAAGATGCTCGAAGACAGCAATTCGGGCTTCCGCGCTTCGATCTATCAAAACGCCGAAGGCCAGTATGTGGTGGCCTATGCCGGAACCGATCCATCGGAATTTGCCGATATCAAGTCCGATGGCGCGCAGGCGTTCGGCCTGCAGGACACGCAGTACAACATGGCGATCAACCTCGCCAAGAAGGCGGAAGTCGCCTTCGGCGAAGGCAACGTGATCTATACCGGCCATTCGCTGGGCGGTGGCCTTGCCTCGACGGCGGCACTTTCGGTCGGCCAGACCGCGGTCACGTTCAACTCGGCGGGGCCGAGCAACGACACCTTGCGCGATCTCGGCTTCAGTCCGAACCAGATCCGCAACGAACTCGAGGACAGCGGCCAGATCCGCCACTACATCGTCGATGGCGATCCGCTGAATCTCGCGCAGAAGGACATCCCGGCGCTTCCGCTTCCAATTCTTGGCATATTGTCGCCGCCCGATCCGGTCGGCCACGAACTGCGCATCGAATTGCCGGATGGCATGCGCCCGGTCATCGACTCGCATGGCGGCGGCGGCGACGGCACCTCGTACGTCGAGGCGCTGCGCCAGAATTCGCCATATGCCTCGGGCGCCAATGACAGCCTGCTGGGCAACGTGCTCGGCAACTTCGGCGACTTCCGCCTGAACACGCTCGGTTCGGTGCTCGAAACCGCCATCAATTCCGGCAAGGATATTGCCGGCATCGCGGAGTCCACCGTCGCCGACATCCGCGACACGCTCGGCAGCGATGCCAGCATCCTCGAGAAGGCCACGGGCGTGGTGGGCGACATCGCCAACGGTGCGGTCGATTCCGTGGGCTCGCTGGCTGGCAACGTGGTCGATGGCGCGGGTGACGTCGTGCAGGACGTCACCGACTACGTCGGCAACAACATCCGCGATCTCGGCAAGTCGATCGGGCTCGAAGCGCCCGCAGCCTTTGTCGCACGAGGCGTCGAGGGCGCGGGCGAAGTGGTCAATACCGTGACGGACGCGGTCGGTGGCGCGGTCACCTGGGGCACTGACAAACTCGGTGATGGTGTCGAGATCGTCGCAGACGTCGCTGGCAAGGTCGGCCAAGCCGTGGTCGACACCTCGGTCGTGGTCGCCGATGCAATCGTCGATGGTGCTGTCATTGCCGGCAAGGCTGCCGTGGATGCTGCCGAGTTCATTGGCAATGCCGTGATCGACGGTGCACAGTTCATCGGCAATGCCGTGATCGATGGCGCGCAGTTCGTCGGCAATGCGGTGGTTGATGGAGCGAGGGCGGTCGGCAATGCCGTGGTTGATGGAGCCAAGGCCGTTGGCAACACCATTGCAGATGGCGCGCGGGCTGTTGGGGACGCCGCAAGCTGGGTCGGCGACAAGCTCAAGTTCTGGTGAGATGTGCTATGAATACCTTCCGTTTCCGCCAACGCGAATGTTGCCGACCGGAAGGTAGATGAGCCGCACGCTGCGCATGCCTGCTTCGTTTCCCGCAAGGGTCATGCTGCTGGCCATCTTTTCGATACTGATGGCCGGGAGCGCGTGCGCCCGGCAGGGCTCGGGCTCCATGACGACTTCACCTTTCAACGGGACTTCTTCCGCCGCACTCGCCGATGCCGTCAAGGCGGCAGACATCGCGCAGATCAAGGCGCTCATCGCGCAAGGGGCGAACCCCAATGCGCAAGGCGGGAAAGGCCTGCCGATGCTGCAATGGGCGATGCTCAACCAGAGCCGCAGCGCATTCGAAGCCCTGCTCGATGCCGGCGCCGATCCCACGCTCGGCAATGACGATGGCGTGACCGCCGTGCATCTCGCCGCCATGGCCGATACCACGTGGTGGCTCGAGAAACTCCTCGCACGCAAGTCCAGTCCGGACACGCCGAACACCGTCACGCAGGCAACGCCGCTGATGTCGGCCCTGCTCGCCGAGCGTGCCGGGAACGCCGACTTGCTGTTGTCCTCGGGCGCCAATCCGAATGCGACGGATCGACAAGGCGATACGCCACTGCACCTCGCTGCATCGATCAACGAAAGTGGGCGCGTGCTGCAATTGCTCGAAGCCGGTGCCAGCCCGATCGCGAAGAACAAGCAGAACGTCACGTTCCAGCGCTATCTGTTCATGACGCCCGAGAAGACCCTCAACGCCCCGACCCGCGCAAACCGGGAACGCGTTCGCGAATGGCTGCGCGCGCACAATGTCGAGATCGAGGATCGGAAGAGGCATTGAACCGCAACGCCACGCACGTCGGCTTGGCTGCCGGCGTGGTCGATCCGCATCTCGGAACGGAATCTTTCCAGTCGGGCTGCTACACGACGGCCAGATCGTCACTGGCAGCGCGAGATGATGCGCGAAGCGACAAGGCCACGAAGGCCATCAGACGCAGCACATTCAATCCGGTCTTATCCCCTGAGACGCGCCGGAGGCTCATGGGCGCACGTAAACAGCTTCAGGGGACAATATGGCTGCACTCACCGATCGTTTCAGCCGGGCTGTGGATGCGCGCATCGCGCAAGCGATAGATTCACACGGAACCTGACACAAAGTTGTATTCGGAGCGTTGTCGCGGCGCTAACCAGAAGGTTCGGATCACTAACGAACGGAGTCATCGCGGGTTTGACGGATCTTGATTGCTCGTGCCCAGAGAGCTTTTAAAGATGCTCTTAATAGAGTGATTAATGGTACGATTCGCCGTACTGAAAGTTCTGTCGAACCCCGCCATGAATTCAATCAGCGCCAATGAATTGAAGACCCAAGGCGTCTCCGCCATCACCGAGGCGCTGGCAAGCGCGCCCGAGGTAATGGTGTCGGTGCGCGGCAAGGATCGTTTCGTGGTGATGGACATCGAGCACTATCACTATCTGCGCGAGTGCGAGCTGACCGCCGCGTTGGCTGAGAGCCAGGCGGATATCGCCGCCGGCCGCTTCGTGAAGGAGTCGGTCGACGCGCATATGAAACGTGTGGACGAGTTGTCGTGAGTTATACGCTGGTGTTCACCGACCAGTACAACCGGCGCGCCGCGCGATTCCTCAAGCGCCATCCACAGGTGAGTGAGCAATACCGCAAGACGCTGCTGCTGTTGCAGGCCAACCCGCATCACCCGTCGCTGCGGCTGCACGCGCTGGCCGGCAAGTTGAGCGGGCTGCATTCGGTATCGATCAATTTGTCTTGCCGCATCACGCTGGAGTTGGTGATCCGCAATCAGCAGATCGTGCCGATCAACGTGGGCGATCACGATGCCGTGTATTGAGACCAAGCACTTCGAAAACGTCCGGCAGATGCCGATCCGCTCCGCGCCTTTGATGGATATTAGCCGTGACTAGGGGTTCTCCTGTCAGATCGTCTCGTCGGATGAGGCCATCCTGACGGGAATTTCGGGCACATGGATCAGATGGCGCACTG
>JBEBXZ010000223.1:0-4726 GCA_040391335.1 Dokdonella fugitiva
GTGCGCGTGCTCAGCGCTCGTGTCGCGGAAGCCGGCAAGCTCCTGCAACCAGTGATCGATCGCCATCCGATCATCGTCGAGGTTCTCGAACATTGGCGAGCCAGACGCAAACCGCGCGGCCAGGGTCCGGAGGGCGTCACGGATCTGCTGGATGCGATCAAACTGATCGAAGCACGGCGCGGCGCTTCCATCGAAGAGCGCCTGCTGCGCCGGGAAAGCGTGCGCGTATTCGGCGACAGCAAGCGCATCGAGGCGATCACGCCCTGGCTCGATCTGCTGCTGGCTGGAGAACTCGGGGCATCCGCGCTACGTGACGAAGACGTCTGGTCGTCACTCGGCCTGCGCCGGGAACCGCAACCGATGCTGGTCGCCGGCAGTGGGCGCGTCGTGCTGCGCGATGCCTCGATTCCGCTTTGTCGACCCTACCTCGGCTTGCCGACCAACGCGGTGACGACGATCGAATCTCCCGCGCGTTATCTGCTCACCATCGAGAACCTGACCAGCTTTCACGAAGCCGCCGGCTTGCTCGATGACGAAGGCGGCCTGATCATCTATACCGCCGGCATGCCCTCGCCCGCCTGGCGCGCACTCTATCGACGCGTGCTCGAAACACTTTCCCCGGATGCAATGCTCTACCACTGGGGCGACATCGACGAAGGCGGTTTCCGCATCGCCGCCAACATCGCGCATTGCGCACAACAAGTGGGCCGACGACTGCATCCCTGGCTCATGTCTCCATCACGACTGCCCTCTCGCGAATCCGCCTAT
The DNA here is from genome assembly GCA_040391335.1 of Dokdonella fugitiva. Lineage (GTDB taxonomy): Bacteria > Pseudomonadota > Gammaproteobacteria > Xanthomonadales > Rhodanobacteraceae > Dokdonella > Dokdonella fugitiva_A. The sequence continues at coordinate 769 of JBEBXZ010000223.1, forward strand.
CCCGCTCCATCGGCTACGACCTTGTCCGCCATGACGCGCTGGGCGCACGATGCGGGCTGGCACGAGGTCGCGACGGAACTGCTCGCGACGCCGCTGCAGATCGAGCAGGAAGCGCTCGATCCGTTCCTGCCTGAAATTGCCCATCGGCACTGATCGAACGCCATCGCCCGGCGATGTGCCGCGCGCTTATCGATCCTGGCGCGCCGAGGCGAAAAACATGAGATAGACGAGCCGTCCGTTCTCCAGTGCATCACCGAATGCCGGGCCTGCCGTATGCCACAACCACGGGCGCAGCATGATCAGGCGATTGAAGCGCATCGGCACCTGCATCGTCGATTCCCATTGCGAATCATCGTTGCTTTCCTTCTCGATGATCTGGCTGTACATCGCCTCGCGCGAGGGGAAACCCATCGCTGCGACTTCAGCGTCGTTGAGCGGTGCCCGGTCCGTGCCCGTACGCCGGTGGCGGAAGAATTCGGTGCCCCCGCGACAATCCTGCGGACGACTCAGATAGAGAATGCCGGACCAATGCGCGCGGTCCACGTGCACCGTGGCGCGGCCCTTGTCGGCGGCGAGCGTGATGCGGCACTTGGTATGCGACTCCAGGGGCGAGACCGGCTGCAGCGGCTCGCCGACCAGATGCGAGATGCGTTCGGACAAACCCGGCAAATTGATGCGCTCGAGCGAGTTGCGCCCGGGGAATGCGCCCTGCTGTTCCGGATACGTGAGGCGAAGCGCCGCAGTCCGCAGTTCGTAGGGATTTTCGAGAAAATCGTCGACAACAATCAGTGAGGTAGGCATGCCCGCGAGGGTAACCGACGCCCCATACCGCGACAAGGAACCGGCGGCTCCAAGGCCGCTGGAATCCGATGTTCTCAGAGTTCCCTGATCTCCGACAGCGCATCGGCCAGGCGATCGACGCCGATGATCCGCAGGTCGCCCATCTGTGTTTTCTTCGGTGCGTTCGCCTTCGGCACGATGGCGACGCGAAAACCATGTGTTGCCGCTTCGCGCAGGCGTTCGTCGCCATTCGGCACCGGGCGTATCTCGCCTGAAAGGCCGACCTCGCCGAATGCGACGAGCTTGTCCGGCAGCGCGCGATCGCGAAAACTCGAAAGCACGGCGAGCAACACCGGAAGATCGGCAGCGGTTTCCTGCACGCGGATGCCACCGACGACGTTCACGAACACATCCTGGTCGTAGACGGCCGCACCGCCATGCCGATGCAGCACGGCCAGCAGCATCGCGAGGCGATTCTGCTCGAGCCCGAGCGCCACGCGACGCGGATTCGGCAATGCCGAGGCATCGACCAGCGCCTGCACTTCCACCAGCAACGGCCGCGTGCCCTCGCGCGTGACCATCACGGCGCTGCCGGGCGTCGGCTGCGCATGCGCCGAAAGGAAAATCGCCGAAGGGTTCGGCACTTCCTTGAGGCCTTTCTCGGACATCGCGAACACGCCGAGTTCGTTGACCGCACCGAAGCGGTTCTTGAAAGCACGCAGGATGCGGAAGCGGCTACCCGATTCGCCTTCGAAATAGAGCACCGCATCGACCATGTGCTCGAGCACGCGCGGACCGGCGATGCCGCCTTCCTTCGTCACGTGCCCGACCAGGAACACGCTCGTGCCACTCTCCTTGGCGAAGCGCACGAGGCGCGCGGCCGACTCGCGCACCTGGCTGACCGATCCGGGCGCGGCAGTCAGCAGTTCGGTCCAGATCGTCTGGATCGAATCGATGATCAGCACTTCGGGTTTGCTCGTCACCGCCTCGGCGAGAATGCGTTCGATCGACGTTTCCGCAAGCGCTTCGAGCCCATCGAGCACGATGCCAAGGCGTTGTCCGCGCGCGGCAACCTGGGCGAGACTTTCCTCGCCGGTGACGTACAGGCCACGCATGCGCTGGCCGATCGCGCCGAGCATCTGCAACAACAGCGTCGACTTGCCGATCCCCGGATCACCACCGATCAGCACCACCGAGCCAGATACAAGCCCGCCACCCAGCACGCGATCCAGCTCGCCGATTCCGGTCGCGCTGCGCTGCTCGGCTTCGCCCACGATCGAGGCGAGTCGCGTCACTTTCGGCGCATCGCCCGCCCCCGCATAACCGCTGCGTCGCTGTGTTGCCGCAGCCGTTTTGACCGGTTCCACGACAATCTCGGACAAGGTGTTCCAGACCCCGCACTCAGCGCATTGGCCCTGCCATTTGTTGTGCTCCGAACCGCACTCGGTGCAGACGTAAGCGGTTTTTGCCTTGGCCATGGGTCACTTGCCGACGTTGATGTGGGGGTTGCGTATCACGGAATCGTATCCCAGGCGCGCGATGCGCCACGGTGAACGGATTCGCACGGATATTCCGCCAAACGAATCTCGCGACACGAGACCGGAGACCGATTCGGTGCTGTCAATGCTGATGGCATCGGCCTCGAGGTGAGCGATGCCTGCGTCGTGGCGCCGGCTTCAACGAGCAAACGCTACGCCGCATCGTCCTCGACGAACCGTACGCGACGCGTCATGCCGCAGGTCAGCTCGTAGCCGATCGTGGCCGAATGCGCGGCGATCGTCTCGACTGGCAAGTCCTTGCCCCAGAGCACGACCGGATCGCCGACTTTCGCATCGGCGTGTCCCCGCAGATCGACGGTGATCAGGTCCATCGAAACGCGACCGATCAGCGAGGCGCGGCGGCCGTTGACCAGGACTGGCGTGCCGGCAACGGCGGAACGCGGATAACCATCGCCATAACCGATCTGCACGACGCCGATGTCCATGTCTTCCGGGCAGATCCAGGTCGCGGCGTAGCCGACGGGCTCGCCCTTCGCGATGCGGTTGATCGCGACGAGCTTGCTCGAAAGCGTCATCGCCGGACGAAAACCGAAGTCCGCGCCGCTCGTCGCCTCGACCGCCGAGATGCCATACAGCAAGCCACCGGGGCGCACCCATTGCGCATGCGCGCGGGGGAAACCGAGAACGGCGGCGGAATTGGACAAGGCGCGCGGTCCAGGCAGGTCGCCGAAGGTCCGTTCGAAACATTCGATCTGCGCGGAGGTCTGCGCGTCGTCGAACACGTCGGAGTTAGCGAAATGCGTCATGAGTCCGATCGAGCGATCGACGTTCGGCAGCGCGCGCAGGCGTTCGTAGGCATCGCGCGCGCGCGCGGGCGAGAAGCCAAGGCGATGCATGCCGCTGTCGAGTTTCAGCCACACGCGCAAGGGACGCGGATCGCGATCGGCGGCAAGCCAGCCGATCTGCGCATCATGATGAATCGCCGATTCCAGGTTGAGGCGATGCATCTCGGCAATATCCGCCGCTTCATCGATACCGGAAAGCACCACGATGCGTTGCGCTATGCCCGCAGCGCGCAGGCGCTGGCCATCGGCGATGCAGGCCACGCCAAAGGCATCCGCGGCAGCCAGCGCGCGGGCGACGCGTTCGAGGCCGTGTCCATAGCCATCGGCCTTGACCACGGCCATGACGCTGGCGCCCGGCGCACGGGCGCGGATGGTTTGCAGGTTTTCGCGCAGGGCGCCGAGATGGATCGTCGCGCTGGTTGCCCGACTCACTCGAAGTTGCCCACGTAGCGATCGGCGGCGAGATTTTCGAAGCGCGTGAACTGGCCGAGGAAGGCCAGCTTGACCGAGCCGGTCGGTCCGTTACGCTGCTTGCCGATGATGATCTCGGCAACGCCCTTCTCCGGCGAATCCGGGTTGTAGTACTCGTCGCGGTAGATGAACATGATGACGTCGGCGTCCTGCTCGATGGCGCCGGATTCGCGCAGATCGGACATCATCGGTTTCTTGTCGGTGCGTTGCTCAAGCGAACGGTTGAGCTGGGACAATGCGATCACGGGGACGTTGAGCTCCTTGGCCAGGGCCTTCAGTCCACGCGAGATTTCTGAAATTTCCGTGGCGCGATTCTCCTTGTTTCCGGGCACCTGCATCAGCTGCAGGTAATCGATCACGATC
>JBEBXZ010000224.1:0-4682 GCA_040391335.1 Dokdonella fugitiva
GGCGATCATCGGGCTCAGCAGGAGGCCGAAGAACGGATACAGGATGCCGGCGGCGATCGGCACGCCAAGTGCGTTGTAGCCGAACGCGAAGCCGAGGTTCTGGTGGATATTGCGCACGGTCGCCACCGACAGCCGGCGCGCGCGCAGGATGCCGCCGAGCTCGCCCTTCACGAGCGTGACCTGCGCGCTTTCCATCGCGATATCCGTGCCATTGCCCATCGCGATGCCGACATCGGCTGCGGCCAGCGCCGGCGCATCGTTGATGCCGTCGCCGGCCATCGCGACACGCGCGCCGTCGCGTTTCATCCCGGCAACGGCTTCGGCCTTGTCCTGCGGCGATTGTCCGGCGCGCACCTCGTCGAGCGGCAATTGCGCAGCAACCGCACGTGCGGTCCGTTCGTTGTCGCCGGTCAGCATGACCAGCCGCAAGCCCTCCGCCTTCAGCGCGCGCAGGCTTTCCAGCGCATCGGCCTTGATCGGATCCTGCACGGCGATAAAGCCGGCGAGCCGCCCATCGATCGCGAGGAACATGATCGTCTTCGCCTCGGCGCGCAACGCATCGGCACGCGCGGTGAAATCCGCATCGAGCGCATCCACAGGCAGCAGTTTTGCATTGCCGAGCACGGCAACACGACCATCGACCCGCGCACGCACGCCCTGCCCGGTCACCGATTCGAAATCCGCCGTCTCACGCACGGCGATGTTGCGTCGCGCCGCCGCTTCCAGGACCGCATGCGCCAGCGGATGCTCGCTGGCGGCTTCGAGACTAGCCGAAAATGCGAGCACATCGACCTCCTCGAAACCCGGCGCGGCGACGACGTCGGTCAGGCGCGGGCGCCCTTCGGTGATCGTCCCGGTCTTGTCGAGGATCAGCGTATCGACGCGACCCAGTGCCTCGATCGCCGCCGCTTCGCGGAACAGCACACCCATCTCCGCACCGCGTCCGCTGGCGACCATGATCGAGATCGGCGTGGCCAGTCCGAGCGCGCATGGACAGGCGATGATCAGCACGGCGACCGCATTGACCACGGCATAGGCGAGCCGCGGCTCCGGACCGAACATCATCCACAATGCGAAGCTCAGCAGCGCGACGCCCACCACCGCCGGCACGAAGAACAGCGAGACGCGATCCGCGAGGCGTTGCAAGGGCGCCTTCGAACGCTGCGCATTGGCGACCAGATCGACGATATGAGCCAGCACCGTATCGCTGCCGATCTTCTCGGCGCGCATGACGAGGCTGCCGGTGCCGTTGATCGTGCCGCCCGTGACGGTTTCACCGGCGTGTTTGGCGACCGGCATCGGTTCTCCGCTCAGCATCGATTCGTCGACGCTGCTCGTGCCCTGCTCGACGATGCCATCGACCGGGATCTTCTCGCCGGGACGGACCCGCAGGCGATCGCCGACCTGCACCCGATCGATCGCGACATCCTCCTCGCGGCCATCGGCATGCACGCGGCGCGCGGTCTTCGGAACGAGATCGAGCAAACGACGGATCGCCGCCGACGTCTTGCCGCGTGCGCGCAACTCCAGCCATTCACCGAGCAGGACGAGTGCGACGATAACGCCCGAAGCCTCGAAGTAGAACGGCACGTTGCCATGTGCATCGCGCATCGAGACGGGAAACATGCCGGGCGCAAACATTGCAGCCAGGCTGAACGCATAGGCAACGAGCACGCCGATGCCGATCAAGGTGTACATGTTCGGCGAACCGTGGCGCACGCCCTGCCAGCCGCGCAGGTAGTACGCCCCGCCCAGCCAGAGCACGAGCGGCGTGGCGAGCAGGAACTCTGCCCAGCGCAACAGCGATGTCGTGCGCGGCGAGAAATGCAGGCCGAGCAGATGCGGTCCCATCGCAATCAGCAGCAAGGGCAACGCGAGTGCGGCAGCGATCACGAACTTGCCGCGCACATGGCGCAACTCGCTGTCATCCTCGACTCCCGTCGGCACCATCGGCTCCAGCGCCATGCCGCATTTCGGACAGGAACCCGGACCGACCTGCTGGATTTCCGGATGCATCGGACAGGTGTAGATCGCACCTGCGACCACGGCAGGCGGCTTTTCCTTGTGTGCCGGACCGATGTACGCCGCCGGATCCGCGATGAATTTCTCGCGGCAACGGGCCGCACAGAAATGGAATGTTTCCCTGCCATGTTCGGCATGATGCTTCGTCGTCGCCGGATCGACGCGCATGCCGCAGACCGGATCGATCACCGTGCCGGCATGATGCGCATGTTCCGCCTCCTGCGTCTTGCCGGAACAACAGGCCCCCGGTGTCGAACCTGTCCCTGCCTGCGGCGCAGGAATATGCGCCTCTTGCGGAATCGGGTTGGCGGGTTCGCTCTTGCCCGTCGCGCAGCATCCACCCTGCTCTTTCTTCGGCGCGGAATCCGCGCTGCCATGCGTCGAATGATCGTGATTCATACGGAAACCTCCACTTCGTTCAAGGCGCGCAGGATCGGGCAATCCTCCGCATGGCCGCCGCCGGGGCATGCGGCAACCAGCCCGCTCAGCGCATCGCGAACACGTTGCAATTCCACGATGCGGGACTCGACGTCGCGCAATCGTGCCTGCGCCGCCTTGCGCACCGCGCGCACATCGCGCCGCCCGCTGATCGCCAGCAGCTCGCCGATCTCGGCCAGACTGAAACCCAGGCGCTGCGCACGGCGAATGAAGAGCAAGCGACGCAATTCGGTCTCGCCATAGCGGCGGTATCCCGAGGCGAGGCGCTGCGCGGGTTCCAGCAGGCCACTGCGTTCGTAGTAGCGCACCGTGTCGATACCGACGCCTGCCGCATGGGCGAGTTGGCCGATCGCGTAATTGTTCATCGTCATTCCTCGTTGTCCCGCACGACCTGCATCCGCAGGAGCGCCGGTCCCCAGCCAGCATGCACCCTGGACCATGGTCCAGAGTCAAGCGTCCCATCATATTTTCGCTGGCGGGCGACGGGGTGAGACAAGTGGCAAACAAACACCACCTTTCCACCTTGGCAATCAGGGGAGATCGGATCATGCACCGCGTCAAACGGCTGTTCGTGTGGATCGTTCTTTGCTCGTTACCTGGCGCGGCGACCGCGTCCTGCCTTCGTCCCGGATCATCGAGCGACGGCGTCCCGGAATGGAAGCTCAAACTGATTCTGGGATATCCGGTCCGGGACGAGCGCCCCAACATGCTTTACAGCACCCTGGCTGAACACTATGCGGTCGAGCAGATCGATTCTCCCGATGCGGAATCGCTCGTGCGTCTTCTTGTCCCGGGCATGCTGGAGGCGAAGGCGCCGCCGGCATTGGCGCAACGAATCCGTGGTGCCATGGAACTGCTCAGTTGCGGGCGGGTCACTGCGGCACAGGAAGCACCTGCCAAACCCGACGAATCGGTACGGCTCTCGACGCCGAAGCCAGCCGACGCGACGAGCATGGCGACCGCACGACGCGCCCTCGTGCTGCCAACCGCCCTGCCCGACCGTGCTTCCTCGGATACGCAAGGACAGGCGACGCCGACGACGAGCACGGAAATGCTCGCAGTCGTAGCCAGCAAGAAGGAAGAGGACGAAAAGCTCAAGGCCGCCGCCCTCGCATCGAACGAAGCGGTGCGCGAGCTCAAGAAAAATGCGGCCGCGATCAAGGGCACTTCACCGATGCCGGAATGCTGCAAAGGCAACGAAAGCACCTGTGCAGTCGGCAACAGTCCCTGCGTCTCCCTCGCCGCACGGACCGAAGATACATTGCTCGCCATGCGCCGCAGTTATGAAGTGACACGCCAGGCCAACATGCTCGCGACCAGCCCCGGGGCAAGCGGACCGGCCGCCGAGCAGATCAAGACCGACTTCGTCGTGGCCAAGCCCCTGCTCGAGTTCGGCGAAGGCATCGGCGCGGCACGCCTGCCGCGCTACGGCATCTATGCGGGACCGAGCTACACGCTCAAGGGTGACGGCGGCTGGTATGCGGGAAGCGAGTTCGTCGCGCGTTTCGAATCGGCCGTGCACGATCACAGCCGCGCCTGCCTGTTCGGAAGTTGGTGCAGGACCGCGAGCGAGTTCAGCTACCGCTCGATCGGCCAGCTCGATGACGACGCCGATCCTGTCGCCGCGAATCGGGCGCATGGAGACGACGACGAGCCGACCATGAATCCCTTCACGTCCAAAGGCGGGATCTTCCGCTACACGGGTGCGTACCAGACGCATTTCAACGACTGGTTCGGCCTCATGGCGGTGGCCGGGCTCACCGCGGTCGACGCGCGCGAGGCGAAGCAACCCGAACTGCGCACGCGGGTCGGGATCGGGGGCCACTTCCAGACCCTGTACGGCGATGGTGCACTCGGCCAGGTCTACTTCGGCTACATGCGTGATGCGATCTGGGAGCGCGAGGTGCCGATCGATCCGACAGCACTCGACCTCGGCATGCGCAAGGAGAAGAACAACGACCGCTGGGTGATCGACGGCCTATTCTTCCTGCCCGGCATCGATGTCGGCGGTTTCCAGGTTGCGGCGCGCCTGACGGCCGATGCGCCAATCAACCGACGCGGCCCGTCCGATGTGCGCGCGTCGCTGCTGTTCCACTACGACCTCAACAGCTGTCTGCGCAAGCGGGATCCGCGCAAGGCCAAGGACGAGACGCCCTGAACCATGGTCGATGCCGGTGGCTCCACCGGCCAGCACGATCGGCCGGTGCCCGGCCCGCTGGAAG
>JBEBXZ010000225.1:0-4677 GCA_040391335.1 Dokdonella fugitiva
GCATCAGCACGATCAGTGCGATCAGGTTGATGACCACGCCACTCATCACGTCGCCGCCGGCGAACAGGCCCTGGATCATCTTCGGGCCGATGACCGAATAGGTATAGAAAGCGACAGTGCCGCCGGCGGTGATCAGGAAACACAGCAGCAGCGGACGCCACTGGTGGACGAACAGTTCGCGCATGGAGCCGGATGTACGCGCTTGACCACTGCGGGCGGCCTGGATGGAGTCCGAGCCCAGCGATTCATCCATCGTCCGCCGCATCCAGAACACCACGATGGCCGCCACGCCGCCAATGGCGAAGGCCACGCGCCAGCCCCACTGCGAGATCTGCGAGGTATCGAAACACTGCAGCATCAGCAGCAGGGTGATCTGCGCCAGCACGTGGCCGCCGACCAGGGTGACGTAGTGGAATGAAGACAGGAAGCCGCGTCGGCCGGGGATGGCCGCTTCGGACATGTAGGTGGCGCTGGTGCCGTACTCGCCGCCAGTGGCAAAGCCCTGTACCAGGCGCGCCAGCAGCAGGATTATCGGCGCCGCTACACCGATGGTGGCGACGCTGGGAGTGATCGCGATGACGAAGGAGCAACCGGCCATGATCGTGACCGATACCGTCAGCGCCAGACGGCGGCCATAGCGATCGGCAAAACGGCCGAAATACCACGCACCGATCGGGCGCATCAGGAAGGTCATGGCGAAGATCGCCCAGATGAACAAGGTCGCATTCTTGTCTTCGGACGAAAAGAACTGCGACTCGAAATAGGTGGCAAATACCGAATAGACGTAGACGTCGTACCACTCGACCAGGTTGCCGGCCGAACCCTTGAGCGTGTTGGATATCGAGCGGCGAAGGCGGCTGCGGCTGTCGAGGTCGGGTCCTGCCGTCGGAACGGACGATGCGGATACAGTCATGGAGAAGGTCGTGCCTGTGGATTGCCACCCGCAGTATAGGGGGCTTGTTCGATGCCTCCGATCACAGGTGCCGTCCCTGTTCGATGGATGAATCCGATGGCGCGACGGTATTCGCAACCGGCGGGAAGTCGAGTTTGCCGCGTCGCTCGGGCCGGTTGGATCCGTGCCGCTCCACACCCGCTATCCTTCACCCCATCTGCAATCCCAAGGTCAGCCATGCCCCGTTATGTCGCCCTACTGCGCGGCGTCAGCCCGATGAACGCCAGGATGCCCGAGCTCAGGGCCTGTTTCGAAAGCGCATGGCGCAACAGCTCCTCATCGCGCCTTGCGGCAGGTCACCGCTCCTCCATCCTGCGACTTTCAAGAGCCTGCTAAACCGGCTTTCCGTGCGAGCGCAGACGGCGGCGCAGGTCGAGCAGCGGGACAGGCACGAGGCTGGTCAACCACAACAGCAAGGCTTCGACCTTCAAGTGGCGCAAGGGCGCAGCCAGCATCGCGCGGGCGGCATGCATGCTTCGGCAATGCAGCAGGTCGCGCGCAAAGACGATCTGGATTTCCAGGAGCTTTTGTTCGACCCGCAGAGGATCGAGCCCAAGGTGGCCTTGCAGCTTGCGGATATTCCAGAGTTCCCCGCGCGCGCAGCGCTCGACCTGGCTGGTGATGCTGTCGGCGGCAGGCGTGTAGTCGATCAGGAATTCGTCGTGCGCCGCGAACTTCCAGCCTGAGGCGCTGATTCGCAGCCAGAGATTGTAGTCCTCGGCGCCGATCAGATCGCGATCCTCATCGAAGCCGCCGACGGACAGGAAGGCATCGCGCCGCACGACGGCAGAGGAGGTGCGTACCCAGTTGTGCCGCCAGAGATCATCGAATGTCGGCGTCGGCGGCGAGATCGCACCGCGCTTTTCGCCACTGTCGTGGATCAGGCCAACCTGGGCATCGGTCACGAGATCGAACTGGCGGGCCATCTTTCCTTCGCGCCAGGCATCGTCCGCATCGAGAAAGGCCAGCCACGTCGTCGAAGCCAGCCGCGCCGCGACGTTCCTAGCGGCTCCCGGTCCGCGATTGCTCTGGCGCACCAGGCGCACGCGCGGCGCGTGGCGCGCGACGATCGCTTCGCTCGCCTCGATGTCACTTGATCCGTCATCAACCACGATGATTTCCGTGGGCGGCACGCTCTGGCCGAGGGCGCTGCCAAGGGCGCGCTCCAGGGTCGCCGAACCGTTGAAGCACGGGATGACGACGCAGTAGTCACGTGCCCGTGCAACATGGCCCGGTCGGACTGATATCCCTTGATGCGCAGCTGCGTCAGGAGCTCGCGGGACGCTCGCCGGAAGCCTGTTCATGATTGATCCGGCTGGAAAGAAAACAGGGGCATTTCATTCTGATCGCATACGGCTTCACATCGCCGGCAGCCTCGGCGAGGCAGATGGTCAGCGACAAGTGGACGTGTTCCATTTGGCAGGGCGACGACGCATATCGCAGCGTATTCATCGCATGCATGCAGGCGGGCATCAGGAGCAGCCATTCTCAAACCCTCTTGCCCAACGCGTTCCATGCGTACAGCAGCATGTAGCCGAACGAAGCAGGCACGCCGAGGCCCTGGCTGTCACGATAGATGCGCCATTGCCAGCGCATCGCGCGCAACTTGTTCGCCGACACCGATCCCGATCGCACCAGATAGCAGGCCAGCACTTCGCCATGTTTCGCGCAACGCGCGCCGCCAGCGCGGCGCACGCGATCGAGCCAGAACACGTAGTCCTCGTGGCCAACCGCTTCGAACGGCACATCGCCGAGCCGGCGATCGTACAGTCCGGTCAGGTTACCGATGCGGTTGCTCGCCAGCATGTCGCGATAGCTCACGCTCAGCGGCGGGAAGACCGTCGACAACACGCGTCCCTGCTCGTCCACGCGCTGGTAGCCGGTGTAGCTGACCTGGTTCCCGTGCCGGCGCATGTCCTCGAGCTGCCATTCGAGTTTGCGCGGCAGCCACCAGTCGTCGCTGTCGCAGAACGCGACATGGCTGCCGGTGGCCTGCCGAAGCCCGGCATTGCGTGCTGCGGCGACGCCACCGTTGCTTGCCTGCTGCAGGAACACGATGCGTGCATCCCGGCACGCATGGCCTGCGACCAGTTCGCACGAGCCATCGGTCGATCCATCGTCGACGATGATGAGTTCGAGATTGGCGTGGGTTTGTGCGAGGATGGATTCGATCGAACGGGCCACGGTCGCCGCGGCGTTGTACACCGGCATGATGACGCTGACGCATCCGGGATGAATGGCATCGGTCGTGGCGGCACTCGCGTGGTCAGCCATCTCGCGCATCCCTCAGGCGCTCTGCGCCATGGAAGCCGGGTTCCGGCCCACCCAGGACGAACGCGGCGGCGGCAACTCGAAATCGCGGAAATCATTGGGATTTCCCGAATGCCCGGCCTCGGCGGCCTTGATGATGTTGTAGACCTCGCGCGACGTCACGTAGTGAAGAATGTAGTTCTTCCCATCGTTGTACCGCTGCTCGAGGTGACGGTGCATGGCGTCGCTCGCCGGGCCGAGCAAGGTATCCATGTCCGCCTCCTGCGTGCCATGCGTGTGCACCTTGACGAACACCCATTCCGGCCGTCCCTGCACATGGATGCCGGTGCGCACCCAGGCATCGACGCGTGCCGGGGTCGGCGGGCAACCCTTGCGGACATCGGCGTTCTCGATGCGCGGGATGATGCCGAAGCGGCGCTCGCGCCAGTTCAGGCCGAGCGGTCCCTGCATGATCATGAGGTCGCCGCTCGGCTTGCCGCCGACGCGCACCGGCACACCCGAATCGTGGGACTTGGGCCGCAGAGGATCGTCGGTCGCGTAGTAGATCGCATTGCTGGTGCGCGTCTGCGTGTCGCTGGGGGCCGAGGGCAGCGTGAAATCCGCGTAGCAGCCGAGTTGGCGCAACAGGATCAGCTCGTTGTTGATGCCGCACCAGCGGCCGTCGGGACGCGAGTTGTCGAGGCACCAGTTGCCGTGGATGAAACCGAAACGCAGCGCGCCGCTTTTCGGATCGCGCGGCAGGGCGCCGTGTCGCTCGTGCAGCAAGGCGCAGAAACGGCTGATCGAGGCGACGAAGTTCGCTTCGGTGTCATTGTCGTGGTGCAGGTGGATCTCGAGTTCGCCGTAGCCATCCGCGCACAAGGCGGCGACCTTGTCGAGATGCTCCTCGAGGTACTCCTCTTCCGGGTAGAAGAACGTGTGCTGCGGTGGGCGGCCATCCGCATCGCGATGGCGGGCAGCCAGCGCGCGGTAGTCGCGGCACCAGCGATCCACGCGCGCACGCTGGGTGTCGAGTCCGGCCTGCTTCCACATCGGCTCGAAGTGATCGACGAAGCAGAACATCACGTGCACCGGCCCTGCCCCGCGTTCGGGTCGGCGCCGGCGCAGGTAGTCCCAGAGCCAGATCTGCATGTTGCGCGCACGTATCGCGTAGCGCACCGCGAATGCGGCGAGCAACACGCCAACCAGGGCCAGTATGGCGAATGTCGTCATGCAGGTTTCTCCAACAATGGAATCGACGGGATGCGTTGCCTCGCGCCAGGGCAACGCTCAATCGGGCAATGCGCGAAACACGATTCCTGCTTCGCGCCACTCGGGCAACAGCGCGCGCAGGATGCCTTCCGCACGTGCGCTGTCGTCGTGCATCAGGATGATCTCGCCATCACGCACGCGCTGCGCGCGCAGCGCGTCGACCCAAGCTTCGACCGGATGCGCGGCATATTCGTGGCTGTCGC